>JBMOFX010000094.1:0-9582 GCA_049318665.1 Ilumatobacteraceae bacterium
TGGATGCGAACGCGATCGGCCGACCGATGACTTCCTTCACCGACAGCGCCGCGCCCCCGCGGGCGTCGCCGTCGAGCTTCGACATGATGACGCCGTCGATCGCGAGCGTCTGGTGGAACGCCTCGGCGACGCTCACTGCGTCTTGGCCGGTCATCGCGTCGACGACGAGGAACGTGTAGTCGGGCTCGACCGCGACGGAGATCTGGCGGACCTGCTCCATCAGCTCGGCGTCGATAGCGAGGCGGCCAGCGGTGTCGACGATGAGCACGTCGCGTCCGAGACGACGAGCCTCGGCTAGGCCGCGCCGTGCCGTGTTGACCGGGTCGCCGGGCTCGCTGAACACCGGGACGTCGATTTGGCGACCGAGGGTGCGGAGCTGCTCGACCGCGGCCGGACGCTGGAGGTCGGCGCCGACGAGGAGCGGGTTGCGGCCTTGGCTCTTGAACCAGCGGGCCAGCTTGGCGGAGTTCGTGGTCTTGCCCGAGCCCTGCAGGCCGGCCATGAGGATCACGGTCGGCGGGCGGCTGGCGTAGGTGATCTTGAGCGTCTCGCCGCCCAGCATCGCGGTGAGCTCGGCGTTGACGATCTTGACGACTTGCTGGCCGGGGTCGAGCGCCTGGCTGCGGGTGACGCCGACGGCCTGCTCACGGATTCGGCCGATGACCGAGCGGACGACGCCGATGTTGACGTCGGCCTCGAGGAGGGCGGTGCGGATCTCTTGCAAGATCTCATCGACGTCGGCCTCGGTGAGACGGCCCTTGCCGCGGATCCGCTTGATGGCCCCTTCGAGACGGGATGACAGAGAATCGAACATGCGATGCCCAGGCTACCCAGTCGCGTTTGCACACTTTCGCCCCACTGGTGGGGACGAAGTGTGCAAACGGTGTGGGTATCAGCCGATGTTGATGATCGAGGTGACGACGCCGCCCTCGACGGCGACGTTGATGCGCGTGTCGGAGTAGTCAGCGGTGCCGGCGAGGTCGACGCCGTCTTCGCGAACGACCCGGACCGTGAAGCCGTTGGTCTCGGCGACCTTCTGTGCGGTGTCGAGGCAGAGACCCACGAGCGAGCTGCCGTCGGCCACGAACGCGGCCGGGACATCGATCGACGACTTGGCGCAGCCCGCCGATCCGGTCGTCGGGTCCGTCCCGTCTCCGGCGGGCACGTCGGCGCTGGCCGTGTCGAGGTACTGATCCTCGACGGCGATGATGCTGTAGGTGCCGCCGTCGTTGCTGGTGAAGGCGAATCCCGGCAACAGCCACACCGTGCCGTCGACTGCCCAGATCTGCTCGAGCGACATGGTCGGATTCGACAGCGTGACGGTGACCGGCTCGAACGGCACTGTCTCGATGGGCATCGGCTCGATGGGCATCGGCTCGCTGACGGCAGGATCGATAGGAGCAGGGGGGTCGACGGGGGCTGGCTCGGCGATCGCCGGATCCACGGTGGTCGGCGGCAACGGCTGGTCGGGCGCCGACACTGTGTCGTCGCTCGATCCGACATTCGTTGCTGCGATGGCCGGCTCGGCACGACCCACGCCGGTCACCCCGGCGTACCCGCCACCGAGCCACTCACCGCTCCACTGATCGTTGAGGCGGGCGACTGCGTCGACCACGCCGATACGGGGATAGTCGGAGCCGCGCTGAGGGGTGGCGAGGAAGCCACTCGCCCAGGTGATGGCACCGTCTTCGCCGTAGCCGACCGACACGCTCAAGTTGGACTTCGCACCATCGAGGGTGAGGTAGGCGTTGACGTTCGCGCCCCACTCATCCGCGTACGTGTCGAGCACGAACTGGCCGGGGTCGAGGCCGATCGAGCGGAGGAACTCAGTTGCCCTTTGCTCGGCCTCGGCCTCGGACGGCACGTTGGCCGGCGGTTGCGGGGTCGCACATGGCGGCGCCACGGCGATGTCGGGCGAAGGGACCGACGCGTCGGGAGCGCCAACACCAACGGCGTCGTCGGCGATCGCCGGCACGACGCAGCCAAAGGCGTCGTCGGGCGTCGATCCGGGGCCGGGGCTGTACCACCAGCTCGTCATGGCATCGGTGCCGACGGTGACCGACGCACCCGTGTAGTCGGGGGAACCCACCAGGCGGCCGCCGCCCTGATCGGCGGGAAGCGTGACCATGTCGCCGGTGACGCCGAGGGCACCGGCGATGGTGCGCACCGCGTCGTCGTTGATGGTCGGATTCGGAGCGAAGAACCACGAGGCCGCCGGTGCGGTGAGGTCGGGAGCGTCGCCGTCGTACACGAAGGTGATCGGCGCGGCCATCTTGCTGTCGGAGCTGGCCGACATCGCAGCCTCGCCGCTCGCACCGCTACCCGAGACGCGAATCACAGCGGGCGACGCTGCCGACGAGATGGTGGTCGGCGATGAGGCAGCAGGATTCCCACACGCCGTCAGCGTGAGCACCACCACCGAAGCGGCGAGGACGAGGCGGCGGGAGCGTGACGTGGTGTTCAGCATGCCGTTACGACGTCGGGGCGACGCCGATCGGTTCCCGAGAATGTTCACGAATCGGCGAACAGGGCGTCCACGAACTCCACGGGGTCGAAGGGCACCAGGTCATTGATGGTCTCGCCGAGCCCGACGAGCTTCACCGGAACCCCGAGTTCGGTCTCGATCGCGAACACGATGCCACCCTTTGCGCTGCCGTCGAGCTTGGTGAGCACCACCCCGGTGAGCCCGCTCACACCCGCATCGTCGTGCTCGAGCGCGTCGCCGAACTGCCGGGCCTGGGTGAGGCCGTTCTGCCCGGTGGTCGCATCGATCACGAGCAGCACCTCCTCTACGCGGCCCGCGCCCTTGCCCGCGACTCGCCGCACCTTGCGCAGCTCATCCATCAGGTTGGTCTTGGTGTGCAGGCGGCCAGCGGTGTCGCCGAGCACGAGGTCGATGTCGCGTGCGGCCGCACGCTCGACCCCGTCGAAGATGACCGAGCTCGGGTCGCCACCTTCGCTCCCCCGAACGAACTCCGAGCCGCTGCGCTCGGCCCAGGTGGCGAGCTGCTCGGCTGCGGCAGCGCGGAACGTGTCGCCGGCCGCCATCAGCACGGTGCGACCCTCGGCGCGCTGCAAGGCACCGACCTTGCCGATGGTGGTGGTCTTGCCGACGCCGTTGACACCGACGAACAGCCACACGGTCGGCGAGCCCGGCGCACGTGCCCCCAGATGCAGTGCACGGTCGGCGCCCTCGAGACGGCCGCTCATCTCGGCGCGCAGCGCATCGAGCAGCGCGTCGGGTTGGTCGATCTCCTTCGATCGCACGCGGGCGCGCAATCCGCCAAGCAGTTCGTTGGTGACCGTGACACCGACGTCGGCGCGCAGCAGCGCTTCTTCGAGCTCGTCCCAAGTCTCGTCGGTGATGCCTGCGCGTCCGCGAATACCGAGGAACGCGCCGGTGAGCGCACTACGAGCTTTGCCGAGTCGCGAGCGGACACTCGGTCGTTCGACGATCTCGTCGACGGCAGGCGCCGCAGCGGCCTCTTCAACAACGGGCTCGACCTCCACCGGCTCCGTGACCGCGGGTCGCGGCTCGACCAACGGACGCGGCGGCCGGGCGATCTCCGAGGTGCGGTCGGGTTGCAGCTCGATCGATGAGCGCCGACGGTTGACGATGACGACGCCGATCCCGAAGACGAGTACGACGGCGATGAGGACGAGGAAGATCTGCTCCATGACCTGGCCGACCTTACGCCGACGACACCGTCGACACTCGTTCAGTGACCACCTTCGACGAGCCGCCGGGCTGCATCGTGACGCCGAGCAGCGAATCCCCTGCTTCCATGGTCCGCTTCTGGTGGCTCACCACGAGCAGCTGCGCCTCGCGACGGAATTCGGCGATGAGACCGAGGAAGCGGTGCAGGTTGACGTCGTCGAGCGCAGCCTCGACCTCGTCCATCACATAGAACGGCGAGGGCCGGCTGCGGAACACCGCGAAGAGGAACGCGAGCGCGGTGAGACTGCGCTCGCCACCGGAGAGCAGCGACAGCTTCTTGACGTTCTTGCCGCTGGGCTTGGCCTCCACCTCGATACCGGTGTTGAGCAGGTCGTCGGGTTGCGTGAGCACGAGCTTGCCCGATCCGCCGGGAAACAGGTTGTCGAACAGCTGGGTGAAGTGCCCGCTCACGTCGGCATAGGCAGCGGCGAAGACCGACTGGATCTCGAGGTCGATCGCCTTGATGACACGCAGCAGCTCACGTCGGGTCTCGCGCACGTCGTCGAGCTGGGTCTCGAGGAAGGTGTGACGCTCCTGCAGCTCGTTGAACTCCTCGAGCGCGAGCGGGTTGATCGGGCCGAGCAGACGGAGCTCGCGCTCGAGGTCGCGCACGCGTGCCGGAGCCGATGCGCCCTCGGGCAGCGCCGGCATGTCGATGGCTTCTGCCGCCTCAGGTTCCATGTCGTGATCGCGACGGAGTGCCTCGATCGCCGTCTCGAGGCGGAGCTTCACCTCGGCCTCGTCGATCTCCACCCGACGCATCCGCTCGCGCGATTCGTCGAGCTCTTTCTCCGCGGCGCTGCGGCGACGACGGACCTCGTCGAGCCGAGCGGCGATCGAACGTACCTCGTCGCTCTGGCGTCGACGGATCTCGAGCAGCTCCTCATGACGCGTCTCGATCGTCCGGCGGTGGCGATCGACGAGATCGGCGAGCCGACTCAGCGCTTCGAGCGACCGTTCGACGGCCACGCGACGCTCGGCTGCGAGGGCACGCGCTTCGGTGTCGGCAGCCAAGCGCTGCTCGGTCTCCTGGAGGCGCCGCTCGAGGAACGCCTGGCGCTCGTGCAGGCCGGCGTTGCGAACCTCGAGGTTCTGGCGTTGCGATGCAAGCGCTGCGGCCTCCGCATCGAGTTGCGCGCGCAGTTCGCCGCGAGCCTTCGCGGCCTCGGCCTCGGCGGCCTCGTCGGCTTCGAGCGCCGGCAGCAACGCCTGCAACTCGCCGATGCGGGTCCGCTCTCGGACGAGACGCTGCGTGATCTCCGTGACGGCCACCTGCAAGGTCTCGATCTCGGTGCCGACCTCGCGGCGCTCGCCCTGGGTGCGGGCCAGCGCCTCGGAACTCGCGGTGAACGTGGCGTCGTGCTGATCGAGCCGGCGGGTGAGTTCGATCTCCGCGTTGCGGGCCGCTTGGAGCTCGGCTCGGGCGGCCTGTACGGCCTGGTCGGCGGCGGCAAGCTCCGCCTGCGCGGCGGCATGGCGCTCGGTGGCCTCGTCGAGTGCTGCCGCCGTGGCCCCGCCACCGGCAGCCCCGAGGCGCCAGCCCGACGGGCCGAAACGATCGCCGTCGGTCGTGACGACCACGGCCGTCGGGTTCGCCATCGCCAGGTCGAGGGCGTCGTCGAAACTGCGGGCCCTCACGGCACTCGCAAGGACTGCGTCGAGCAGACGCTCGACCTGTGCATTGCGGCTGCGCACGTGCGGCCGGACGGCGTCGGCACCGGCGGGCGGGTTCGACACCGCCGTGGTGCCGAGACCGAGGGCGAGCACCGCGCCGTGGACGTTGGAGCCGCGCAGCGACGCCAGGGCACGTCGACCGGCGACGCCATCGGCCACGACCACGGCGAGCAGCGCGTCACCGAGCGCGGCTTCCACCGACGGCTCCCAGCCCTCGTCGATCACGACGAGGTCGAGCAGGGTGCCCAGCGCTCCCTCGACACCCGCGAGGTGCTCCGCACCTGCCTTGGCCCGAGCTGCTTCGAGCGCCATCGACAGGGCTTCGGATCGCGCCCGCCAGCGCGACAACTCCTCGGCAGCCTGTTGACGACGGTGGCCCGCCACCTCGGATGCGGCCTCGCCCGTGATGCGGCGAGCTTCGGCAGCCTCCGCCTCGGTGACGAGCGGAGCCTCTGTCTCGTTGGCGTTCTGGCACAGGTCTTTGAGCCGCCCGATTTCGCTGTCGAAGCGCTCGGCCCGCTGCTGCAACGATTCGAGGCGGGTCGCAAGGCCCCTCGCCTCGGTCTCGACGCGACCGACGGCGCCCTGCATCGACCGCAACTCGCCACGCACTTCAGCAGCCGCGCTCGCTGCCGACGAACTCGCCACGACAGTGTCGAGCGTGGCGAGCGCGTTGCGCCGATGTTCGGTGAACGCCTCCTCGCGAGATGCCAACTCGTCGGCCTGCGGTCCGAGCGCCTCGAGCTCGGCCGCGACCGACGACAGCTCGTCGCGCAGGCGGACAGCCTCGTGTTCGAGGTTCGCGATGACGCCACCATCCATCAGCTGGCCACGGTCGCGCTCGAGCGAGCGACGCCGCTCGACCATCACGGCCGAGATGCCTCGGGCTCGTTCCCGGAGTTGCTCGACGCGCACCATCTCGTCGGACAGGTCGGTGTCGCCCCGCGCGGTGAGCTCCGCTTCGGCGGCCATCACGGCGGTGTCGAGCGAGGCGAGTTCGGCTCGCAACTGCTGCTCGGCAGTCCCGAGCTGGAGCTTCTCGCCCGCGAGCGCGGTGAGTCGGCTCCGCAGGCTCGCGATCTCGCGACCGGCCAGGAAGGTCTGCAAGGCCGATAGCTCCGCGATGAGGTCGCCGTGACGCCGAGCAGCCTCGGCCTGGCGCTCGAGGGGACGGAGCTGACGTCGCACCTCACGCAGCAGGTCTTGGACGCGGAGCAGACTCGCCTCGGTGGCGTCGAGGCGCCGCTCGGACTTCTCCTTGCGGCGGCGGTACTTGAGGACGCCGGCCGCCTCTTCGATGATCGAACGCCGATCCTCCGGGCGGGCGTTGAGCACGGCGTCGATCTGGCCTTGGCTGACGATGACGTGCTGCTGGCGTCCGACACCGGCATCGCTGAGCAGTTCCTGGACGTCGAGCAGTCGGCAGTTCACCCCGTTGATCGCGTATTCGCTCTCGCCCGTGCGGAACAGCGTGCGCGAGATGGTGACCTCGGTGAACTCGATGGGCAGCAGCCCAGCGGAGTTGTCGAGCGTGAGCACCACCTCGGCGCGCCCGAGTGCGGGGCGCTTCGCGGTGCCGGCGAAGATGACGTCGTCCATCTTCTGGCTGCGAACCGAACTCGGCGCCTGCGCTCCGAGCACCCACGCGATTGCATCGACTACGTTCGACTTGCCCGACCCGTTCGGGCCGACGACGACGGTGACGCCAGGCTCGAGCTGCATCGTCGTGGAATCGGCGAAGCTCTTGAAGCCTTTGAGGGTGAGGGACTTGAGAAACACGGCGGATTCACCCTAGCCGCGGCCCATCGACCACCTCACGGTCGCCCACCCGAGTCCACAGCCCCCGACCGAGTCGCTCGTGCACGGTCCCACAACACGATGTAACAGGACGTCGCTACGTTCGAACGTGGAGTCACGTCGTGTTGCGATGAACGGCCGAATCGGGGGCGATCAGCGCTGGCAGCGGGGGCAGAAGCAGGTCGACCGACCACCGCTCACGATGCGCCGGATCGAGGCTCGCCCGCAGGTGAGGCACGGTTGCCCTGCTCGGTCGTAGACCCGGTGGGCGAGCTGGAACTGGCCGCCGTTGCCCTCGACATCGACGTACTGGGTGTCGGCGAGGGTCGATCCGCCCGCTTCGATCGCCTCGTTGAGTACCCGGTGGATCTGGGCGTGGAGGCGGGTGATCTCCTGGCCGGTGAGGGTGGACGACAGGCGGTCGGGGCGCAGGCGCGCCGCATGCAGGATCTCGTCGCAGTAGATGTTGCCGATGCCGGCGATCACATGCTGGTCGAGCAGCAGCGCTTTCAGCTGGCGTGAGCGGCCGAGGACGATCCGGCGAAGCTCGGCACGGCTCAGCCCGTCGGTGATCGGATCGACGCCGAGCTCGGCGAGACCGGGCATCTCGACGGCCACGTGGTCGGGGTCGAACACGACCACCTCACCGAAGGTCCGCGGATCGACGAAGCGGAGCTCGAGCGGCGGGTCGCCTGCGAGCGTGGCGACGACGTGCGTGTGCGGGAGGCGCTCGTCGTCGGGGGCGTTGAGCAGCACCCGCCCGCTCATCCGCAGGTGGATCATCACGTCGTCACCAGTGTCGAGGCCGAGCAGCAAGTACTTGCCGCGTCGACGGGTGTCGAGCACGGTGGCGCCGGTGAGCCCGGCGATCAGGTGATCACGAGACGTGCGCCGCACAGTTCGTTCGCGACCGACCTCGACGTGGGTGATCGTGCGACCGACGAGTCGGGCATCGAGGCCGCGCCGGACGGTCTCGACCTCGGGCAGCTCGGGCACCGGTCAGGCTCCGACGCGCAGCGAGTCGAACGCGTGCTGGGCGGCGGCCTGTTCGGCAACCTTCTTGGAGCGACCCGACCCTTGGCCCACCGACTGTCCGTTGACGATGACGGTGGCAACGAACGTCTTCTGATGGTCGGGCCCGCTCTCCGCGAGCACGTAGACCGGGGCCACGTCGAAACGCTGGGCGGTCAGTTCTTGCAGCAGCGTCTTGAAGTCGAGACGATCGAGGCCTGCGGCGGCACGTTCGAGCGGGCCGGCGAAGAGGCGATCGACCAAGAGGCGGACGGCATCGACTCCTCCATCGAGGTAGACCGCGCCGAGCACCGCCTCCAGCGCGTCACTCAGGATCGACGGTTTGGCGCGCCCGCCGGCGGCGTTTTCACCTTTGCCGAGCAGGAGGCATGCGCCGACATCGACGCTCGCGGCGATCTCCGCGAGCGCGGTGGCGTTGACGACGCTCTTGCGGAGATCGGTCAACTTGCCCTCGGCAAGTTGACCGTGGCCTCGATACACGGTGTCGGCGATGATCCACCCGAGCACGGCGTCGCCCAGGAACTCGAGCCGCTCGTTCGACGGGCGGCCGCTGTGCTCAGCGCACCACGATCGATGCGCCATCGCCTGGTCGAGCAAGGTGAGGTCGGCGAAGTCGTGGCCGAGGCGCTCGCTCAGTGCGTGGAGCCGCTCGACGGGGACGGCGAGCTCAGGAGCTCGTGACCCGGGCATACACGTAGTCCACCGCGTCGCGGACTGTCTTCAGGTCCTCGAGGTCTTCGTCCTCGATGCGGAACTCGACGTGCCGCTCGGCCATCTCTTCTTCGAGCGCTTCGACGAGCTCGATGAGTGCGAGCGAATCGGCCTCGAGGTCGTCGACGAGCGACTGACCCTCGGAGATGGTGCTGCCATCGATCTCGAGGATGTCGGCCAGGCTGGCTCGCACGATGTCGACGATGGTGGCTCGATCGATCAAGGCTGACTGGGACACGGCACGCTCCGGAGTTCTCGTCGTGGGCATCGGCTGCCCGCGGGCTGGCTGAGCGTAGTTCAGGCGGACGCGGCGATCGCGGCGCGCAGCTCGTCGACCACACCAGCCTCGACCATGTCGCGGGCGACTTTGATGCCGTTGAGCATCGCCGTCTCGTTGGAGGAACCGTGGCTGATGATGCACACGCCGTCGACGCCGAGCAGCATCGCCCCGCCGTAGGTGTCGGGGCTCATTGCCGCATAGAGCGGCAGGAGTGCTGGCATCAGCGCCTCGGCGTGCGGCCGGTACTGCTCCTCGGCGGTGAAAGCAGTGAGGATCGCGTTCACCAGCACCTTCACCGCGCCCTCGAGGGTCTTGAGCACCACGTTGCCGGTGAAGCCGTCGGTGACGATGACGTCGGCGGTCTTCAGCA
>JBMOFX010000095.1:0-9566 GCA_049318665.1 Ilumatobacteraceae bacterium
CGCCGACGGCAAGGCGTTCGTGAACGGCACCCCCGATCGCGGCGTCTCGATCACCGAGCTCGCTGGCATCGCTGCGGGTGGCGAACTGCTCATCGGACACGGCTCAGGCGCACCACCGTCTGCGCCCGTCACGGTCGGGTCCAGCTGTGTCGGCGACACCGGCATGGCCGCATGGGTCGCACCGCAGTTCTCGTGCCATGCCGTTCGAGTGAAGCTCGATCGCGACACCGGCGTGGTGCGTGTGCTCCACGTGAGCGCGGCGCACGACTCGGGCACGATCCTCAACCACCAGGGCGCGGTCGGCCAGGTGCAGGGCGGCGTGCTGATGGGCATCGGTCAAGCGCTCACCGAGGGAACGAGCTACGACGACGACGGACGTCAACGCAACGCCGCGATGCTCGAGTACAAGCTGCAGACGTGCGCCGACGCACCGCCGATCAGCACGCAGTTCGTGGAGATCGCCACACCGGATGCCGGCCCGCGAGGCGCCAAGGGTCTCGCCGAGGCACCGAACGTGCCAACGGCAGCGGCCATCGCAAACGCCCTCGCCCACCTCCTCGGCACGCCGGTTCGTCAGCTACCGATGAACGCGGAGCGCGTGTGGGAGACGATCGACGGGGGCCTCTCATGAGCCTGCTCATCGCGTCCACTGTCGACGAGGCGCTCGAGGCGCTGTCGACCGGCGCTCGGCCGATCGCGGGTGGCACCGACCTCGTCGTCGGCGCACGTCATGGCAAGGCGCCGCTGCCCGACCACCTCGTCGCGATCGACCGCATCGCGTCCCTGCGCACGATCGACGAGCGCGACGGCTCCCTCGTCATCGGCGCGGGCGTCTCGCACCACGTTCTCGAGACCGACGACCGCGTCGCGACGCGCTGGTCGGCGATCGCCGATGCTGCTGCCCTCGTCGGGTCGCCGGCCACCCGCCACGTCGGCACGCTCGGCGGCAACGTGATGAACGGTTCTCCCGCGATGGACACCGGGGCACCGCTCGTTGTGCTCGGCGCAACGGCAGAGCTGCAGTCGGTGCGCGGCGTGCGTCACCTGTCGATGCACGAACTCTGGATTGCGCCGGGCCGCACCGCCGCACTCCCCGACGAGCTCTGCGTCGCGATCCACCTGCCAGCGCAGCACAACCGCTCGGGCAGCGCCTACGTGCGGTTGGAGTACCGCCGCGCGATGGAGATCGCCGTGGTCGGTGCTGCTGCGTCAGTGCGGCTCGCCGACGACGGGTCGGTCGAGCACGTCGTCGTCGCCCTCACCGCCGTTGCGCCGACGATCCTCGCCGTCACCGGTCTCGAGCACCTCGGCGGCGATGTCGACGCCGTCGCTGCCGCAGTCGCCGCGGCGGCGAGCGAGCAGGCCCGCCCGATCAGCGACGTGCGCGCGTCCGACCGATACCGACGCCACTGCATCGGCGTGATGGCGCGGCGCGCCGTCGAGGCGGCCGCTCGGCGAGCCGCCGGCGAGATCATCGCCATCCCCGTCAACCGCGCCCTCGGCATTGGAGCAGCGTCATGAGTGAGCCGATCGTCCTCACCGTCAACGGCATCGACTACCCCGTCACCGTCGACACATCGCGCAACCTGCTCAGCGTGATCCGAACCGAGATCGGGCTCACCGGTACGAAGGAGGGTTGCGACGATTGCGAGTGCGGGGCCTGCATGGTGCTGCTCGACGGCCAGCCGGTGAACTCGTGCTCGTACCTCGCAGCGCAGGCGCAGGGCCGCTCGATCACGACGATCGAGGGAGTGATGGTCGGCGACGAGATGCACCCGCTGCAGCGCAACATGCTCCTCGAGGGTGGCGTGCAGTGCGGGTTCTGCACGCCCGGGATGATCATGTCCGCGACCGCGCTGCTCGAGCGCACGTCCGACCCCACCGACGAGGAGATCCGCATTGGCCTCAGCGGTAACCTCTGCCGCTGCACCGGCTATGCAACGATCATCGCCGCCGTCCGCCGCACGGCCGCCGAGCATCACAGCGATTGAGCCCATGGCGAAGCGACGCCCAACGGAGGCTCAAATTCGATCCCACCTCGACGATGACGAGGTGTTGGTCGGCTCCTTCGTCGGCTGGCGCGGTCCACGCCTAGGTGTCGAGGTACTCGCCGTGATGCCGGCGGTGTTCCTGATGATGGCGACGGGTTGGACGTGGTTGCTCTACCCCGTCGTCGCCGTGACCGTGTCATCCGTGGCGGCGCGGCGGCGGTACGCAACGGTGGTCCTCACCGACCGCAACGTCGTCGTGATCGAGCAAGGCCGTCGCCGAACACTCACGTCCAAGGCGTTGGCGAATCGCCTGCCAAGCGACGCAATTGGTGTCCTCGAAGACTCCATAGAGGCACGGGTTGCGGTCGGCCTCGACTGGTTCTGGGTGATGGGCGACGAGCGCGATGCCGCATATCGACTTGCCAGACGAACCAAGACAACCGGCTCGTGAGCCCGCCCGTCTAATGTCTCCGGCGACGAGAGACTGGCCGACTCGGCGTCGCTGCGGGATCGAGGGGGAACCATCATGAACTGGGACGTATTCATCACGTGCGCCGTCACTGGCGCGGGCGCGACCGTGGGCAAGAGCCCGCACGTGCCGGTCACACCGGAACAGATCGCGACGAGCGCGATCGACGCGGCGACAGCGGGTGCCGCGATCGTGCACATCCACGTGCGCGACCCCGAGACCGGCGTCGGCTCGCGAGACACTGCGCTCTACGCCGAGGTTGCCGAACGCATCCGCGACAGTGGTGTCGACGTGGTGCTCAATCTCACGGCCGGCATGGGCGGCGACCTCGTGCTCGGCGGCGCCGAAGACGTGCTCCCACTCAACCCGGACGGCACCGACATGGCCGGCGCCACCGAACGACTCGACCACGTGCGCGCCGTGATGCCGGAGATCTGCACCCTCGACTGCGGCACGATGAACTTCGCCTCAGGGGGCGACTACATCATGGTCAACACCCCGAGCGTGCTCGACTCGATGGCGGCGCAGGTCCAGCAGCTCGGAGTTCGTCCCGAGCTCGAAGTGTTCGACTTCGGCCACCTCGTCTATGTGCACGACATGATCCGCAAAGGCCTGCTCGACGACCCGGTGATGATCCAGCTGTGCATGGGCATCGCGTACGGCGCACCCGACGACCCGGGCACGTTCATGGCGCTCGTCAACCAACTGCCGCACGACAGCGTGTTCAGCGCGTTCTCGATTTCGCGAATGCAATTGCCGTTCGTCGCGATGGCAGCGCTCGCGGGTGGCAACGTCCGCGTCGGCCTCGAAGACAACCTCTACGTCGGCCCGGGGCAACTTGCCACCAACGCCGACCTCGTGGCGCGAGCAAAGCTGATCCTCGAGGGCATGAACGTTCGGATCATGGGTCCGCAGGCGGTGCGCGACAAGCTCAAACTCATCAAGCACGGCTGACCATGAGCGCGTCGATGACACCCGGACAGCCCGGTCTCCAACGCGTCGGTCTGCTCGGGGGCGGGGTGATCGGTGGTGGCTGGGCCGCACGGTTCCTCCTCAATGGCGTCGATGTCGTGATGTACGACCCCGATCCGCAAGCCGCCCGCAAGGTGGGCGAGGTGATGGCCAACGCTCGGCGCGCCCTCACGAAGCTCGTGATGCCAGCGTTGCCGAGCGAGGGCACCCTCACGTTCGTCGCCACACCAGAAGAGGCCGCCATCGGCGTCGACTTCGTGCAGGAGAGCGCGCCCGAGCGGCTCGAGCTCAAGCAGGATCTCCTCCGCCGAGCAAGCGCGGTCGCGCCCCCGCACGTGGTGTTCGCATCGTCGACGTCCGGTCTGTTACCCACGCAGCTGCAGGCGGGCATGACGCACCCGGAGCGGCTCGTCGTCGGCCACCCGTTCAACCCGGTCTACCTCATGCCACTGGTCGAGATCTGCGGTGGCGAGCAGACATCGGACGAGACGAAGGACCGCGCCGAGGCGGTGTACACGGCGCTCGGCATGCGACCGCTGCGACTGAGCACGGAGATCGACGGCTTCGTCGCCGATCGACTGATGGAAGCGCTGTGGCGCGAGGCGCTGTGGCTGATCAACGACGGCGTCGCCACGGCCGAGGAGATCGACGACGCGATCCGCTTCGGGCCCGGGCTCCGGTGGAGCTTCATGGGCACGCTGCTCGTCTACCGAATCGCTGGCGGCGAGGCCGGCATGCGCCACTTCATGGAGCAGTTCGGTCCGGCGTTGCAGTGGCCGTGGACGAAGTTGATGGACGTTCCCGAGCTCACCGACGAACTGCTCGACCGGATCGTGAAGCAGTCCGACGACCAGGCGGGCACCGCCACGATCCGCGAACTCGAGCGACTGCGCGACGACTGCCTGATCACAGTGATCCAGGGACTTCGCACCGCCGACTACGGAGCAGGCCAGGTGCTCGACGCGTACGAACGACAACTGTTCGACCGCGCCGCGGCCAGCACGCCCGTCGACCCCGACCTCAGCGCACCACTTCGCCTCTACGAGGTGCGTGTGCCGACCGAATGGGTCGATTACAACGGCCACACCAACGACAGCCGGTACATGCAGTTGTCGAGCGAGGCCGGTGATCGCTTCCTCCGCTTCATCGGGATGGACGCGACCTACCTCGAGTCGGGCCGCAGCTTCTTCACGGTCGAGAGCCACATCGCGTACCTGGCGCAGTCGCGCGCCGGCGACTCGCTGTACGTGACGATCCAACTGATGTCGTACGACGAGAAGCGGCTGCGGCTGTTCACCGCCATGCATCGCAGCGACGACGACTCGCTCGTCGCCACGGCAGAGCACATGATGCTGCACGTCGACACCCGGCTCGACAAGGCCAGTCCCACCGACCCGACGATCCTCGACCGCCTCGCCTCCATCTGGGCACACCACCAGCACCTCCCAGCGCCGGCCCAAGCGGGCCGCTCCATCGGACAGGGCCGATGACCCTGCATCGGCGATGACATGAGGGTGCGATCCGCTGCCGTGATCGGAACCGGTCCGCGCGCCGCCGGCTGGGCGACGCGTTTGCTCGCCGCTGCATTCGTCGTGTCGGTCGACGACGCCGCGGTCGTCGCCGAGGTGCGCGACCGGTGGCCGAGCGCCGAGCGCCTTGGGGTGTTCCCCGGCGCTTCACTCGACCGACTCGTCATCGGCCACGGCGACGCTCACCTCGCGACCGTCGATCTCGTGCAGGTGGTCGGCGATGCCGCGCTGCCCGCGCATCTGCCCGATGGCGCTCTCATCGCGACGGATGCGACCGCCCACGCCTTCGAGCCGATCCATCTCGTTCCCCTCGTGGAGATCGACGGGGCATCCCACGACGACGAGCTCGCCATGCTCTACGCCTCGATCGGGATGGTCGCACTCGACCGCGAGGCACCGAGCGAACAGCGGCGCGTCCTCGGGCCTGCGCTGGTCGAGTTGGCTGCGGGCGACGACAACACGCTGATCGCGATCCTCCGCGCGCTCCGGTCGACGGGCCGCGGTGCCGGTGCGGTGCTGGCCGAGCATGAAGCGGCGCGTCTCGCTGCCGCAGCCACTGCGCCGTGGCAGCCGGGTGATCAGGTGGCCGCGCCACTCGCGCTCTACCGCACGCAGGTGGAGCCCGAGTGGGTCGACTACAACGGCCACATGACGGAGGCGGCGTACCTCATCGCAGCCGGATGGGCGTCGGATGCGCTGTTCCGGTACATCGGCGATGACGAGACCTATCGCGCCAACGATCACAGCTTCTACACCGTTGAAACCCACGTGCTGTACCTCGCAGAGATGAGCCTGCACGAGCCGCTCGCGATCGACACCCAGATCCTCGGGGTCGATGCGAAGCGTGTCCACCTGGTCCACTTGCTCCGCCACGGCACCACCGACGCGCTCGTCGCCACGTGCGAGCAGATGCTCGTGCACGTTCACATGTCCGCCGGACGGTCAGCGGCCATCCTCCCCGATGTTGCTGCCGCCCTCTCCGCCATCCACACGGCGCATGCTCGCCTGCCGGTTCCCGACCAGGTCGGCTCCGTCATGCGCATGCCGCCGCCCCGAACCTGACATCCCGCCCACAGGAGAACGCTCGCCATGGACTTCCAGCTCTCAAACGAACACGAGATGATCGTCGACACCGTTCGCGCCTTCACCGAGAAGGAGCTGATCCCGCACGAAGAGCTCGTCGAACGTCTCGGCACGGTCCCGGACGATCTTGTCCAGCAGATCAAGGACCGCTCGATCGCGGCTGGCCTCTACGCGGCCAACATGCCGGCCGAGCTGGGCGGTGGCGGGCTCGACACGTTCGGCACCACCCTCGTCGATCGCGAGCTCGGGGTCACCTCCTACGCGTTGCAGTACATCGTCGCTCGACCCTCCAACATCCTGCGCGCGTGCACCGGCGATCAGATCGATGAGTACCTGCTCCCCACCATCCGCGGCGAGCGTGTCGATTGCATGGCGATGAGCGAGCCCGACGCTGGCAGCGACGTGCGCGGCATGAAGTGCTCGGCGGTACGAGACGGTGACGACTACGTCATCAACGGCACCAAGCACTTCATCAGCCACGCCGACCTCGCCGACTACGTGATCCTCTACGCGGCGAGCGGCATCGAAGAGACGAGTCGCGGGCCGAAGAAGTTGATCACGGGATTCCTCGTCGACTTCGACACGCCGGGGTGCGAGGTGCTCGACGGCTACCGATGCGTGTCGAACCGCGGCTACCACAACCTGATCATCAACTTCGACGACTGCCGCGTGCCCGTGAGCAAGATCCTCGGCGAGGAGCACAAGGGATTCGACGCGGTGAACGAGTGGCTCGGGTCGACCCGTCTGCAGGTGGCCGCCGTGTGCGTCGGACGTGCACGACGCGCGCTTGGCATCGCCACCGAGTGGGCTGCGACCCGCGAGCAGTTCGGACAGCAGATCGGCAAGAACCAGGGCGTCTCGTTCAAGTTGGCCGACATGCTCACCCAGCTCGAGGCCGCAGAGCTGCTCACGTTGCGCGCCGCGTGGAAGGACGCGCACGGCACGGTCACCGACCCCGAGATCGCGATGGCGAAGGTGTTCGCGAGCGAGATGTGCCAGTTCGTGACCGACGAAGCGATCCAGATCCTCGGCGGGATGGGCCTGATGGACGAACTGCCGCTCGAGCGGATGTGGCGCGACACCCGCGTCGATCGGATCTGGGACGGTACGAGCGAGATCCAGCGACACATCATCTCTCGAGCGATGCTGCGGCCCTACGGTGGCTGACATGACGAGCACGCCTCGCCGCCTCGCCCGCCTCCTGGCACCGCGCTCGGTCGCCGTGGTCGGTGGCGCAGCGGCCGAGCGGGTAGTCGCGCAATGCCTCCGTCTCGGGTTCGACGGCCCGATCTGGCCCGTCCATCCGACGCGGTCGAAAGTCGGCGGCCTCGACTGCGTCGCCTCGCTCGACGAACTGCCAGGCGTGCCCGACGCAGTGTTCCTCGGCATCAACCGCCACGCCACCATCGACGCCATGCGAACGTTGCAATCGATCGGCGCGGGTGGCGCCGTCTGCTACGGCTCGGGCTTCGCGGAGGCCGGAGCATCCGAGTTGCAAGACGAGTTGCTGCAGGCCGCCGGTGACGTGCCCTTCTTCGGCCCGAACTGCTACGGGTTCGTGTCGACCTTCGACAACGTCGCGCTGTGGCCCGACGAGCACGGGATGACACCCACCAGCGAAGGCGTTGCGATCATCTCGCAGAGCGGCAACGTCGGGCTCAACCTCACCTTCCAGCAACGGCACCTTCGCCTCGCAACGATGATCACCGTCGGCAACCAGGCGTCGATCGGTACCGAGGATGCCATCGATGCCCTCCTCGACGATTCGCGGGTCACCGCGATCGGCTTGTTCATCGAGGCGGTCCGCGACTCATTGCGCTTCGCCGAGGTGGCGCGACGAGCTCACGAGCAGGCCGTGCCGATCGTGGTGCTGCAGACCGGGCGATCGGTCACTGGAGCCGGCATCGCCGCATCCCACACGGGGGCGATGGCAGGTCGTGCCGCCGCCTACGACGCGCTCTTTGCACGCAACGGTGTCGCGATGGTGCGAACGCCGACGGAACTGCTCGAGACCTTGAAGCTGCTCGACCACGGTGGGCCGCTCTCGGGCCGCAAGGTGGTGTCGATGAGTTGCTCCGGCGGCGAGGCCTCACTCGTCGCAGATCGCGCCGAGGACACCGGCCTGGTGTTCGACCAGTTTGACCAAGCGCATCGGGCGCGCATCGCTGCAACCATCGACGAACTCGTGACGGTGTCGAACCCGTTCGACTATCACACGTTCATGTGGGGCGACCGCGAGGCGATGGCGCGCACGTTCACCGCCGTCATGGACGGACCGCAGGACGCCACCATGCTCGTCCTCGATGCCCCACCCTCGCGCGACAACGACCCGAGCTCATGGGTGCCAGCGATCGACGCACTGGGCGACGCGGCCCGGATCACCGGACGTCGTGCCGTGGTGGTGGCGACGATGCCGGAGTGCCTGACGAGCGAGTTCCGTCAGCTGTGCATCACCCGCCGCCTCACCCCGCTGCTCGGACTCACCGAGGGGCTCGCAGCGCTCGATGCGGCAAGCTTCTGCGGCACGACACCACAACCGCTCCATACCGAGGTGCGCGCCCCGATGCAGATACGCGTGATCGACGAGGCAACCGCCAAGGCACGCCTCCGTTATCTCGGCCTGCCGGTGCCGGACGGCGAGTTGGTACCACGAGACCGCATCCTCGCCGCTGCCGCCGACATCGGGTACCCGGTCACGGTGAAGGGCATGGGGTTCGCACACAAGACCGAGGCAGGCGCTGTGCGCGTCGGTCTTGCGACACCCGAGGCAGTCACCGCCGCGATCGAGTCGATGCCTGCCGAGGTGGTCAGCTATCTCGTCGAGTCGACGGTCACGGATGTGGTCGCCGAAGTGCTGGTGGCCGTGCGGCGCGATCCACCGGTGGGCTGGCTGGTCAGCCTCGGCTTCGGCGGTACCACCACCGAGGTGTGGCACGACGTCACGCACCTCCTCGCGCCGATCACGGAGACCGATGTCATTGCGGCGTTGGCCAAGCTCCGCAGCGCGCCGCTCCTTACTGGGTTCCGCGGCCGACCGCCGGCCGACATACGCGCCCTGGCCGCGCTCGTCGTGCAGATCGCCGACACCGTGGTTGGTACCGCGGCGGTGGAGGTGGAGCTGAACCCCGTATTGGTCGGTCGGAGCGGCGCCACCGTGGTCGACGCGCTGTGGATCGATGAGGTCGTGGGATGAGCGACGGGTTCCACGTCGATATCAGCGAGGGCATTGCGGTGCTCACCATTGACCGGCCGAAGGCAAACGCCATCGACGCGGTGACGAGCATTGCGATGGGGCACGCGTTCGTCGAGTTCGACCGCGACCCGGCGATCCGGGTCGTCATCGTCACCGGTGCCGGTGAACGGTTCTTCTCGGCCGGTTGGGATCTCGGTGCTGCAGCCGAGGGCGAGTCGTTCGACGCTGACTGGGGACCCGGTGGGTTCGGCGGCTTCCCCGATCTCCCGAATCGCACCACCCCGGTGATCGTTGCCCTGAACGGGATGGCGGTCGGTGGCGGGTTCGAG
>JBMOFX010000096.1:0-9541 GCA_049318665.1 Ilumatobacteraceae bacterium
CTCGACAATCTCCCGTTCCGTCTCCTCGTGTTCGACGGTGGTTGGCGCGAGGCCCACGTCGAACGATCCGGCGATCGATTGGTGGAGGTGCTCCATCCGATCGACGATGATCTGCCGGGATGGCTCCCCGCATCGGCTCCGCACGGCGCTCGGGTGCCGTGGCAGCAGGCCGCGCATCACTGGGTGCTCGGCGCGCAGCGGATGCTCTCGGCGGGCACCGTCCTTGCCATTGATTACGTCACGCCCACCACTGCACAGCTGGCGGCGATGCCGTGGCGCGAGTGGCTGCGCACGTATCGCGGTCACGAGCGCGGCGCGCACTACCTCGCCGACCCCGGCGGGCAAGACATCACCGCCCAGGTGGCGTTCGACCAACTTCCGCTCGCCGACACGGTTCGCACCCAGGCGCAGTTGCTCCAGTTGCTCGGGATCGACGACCTCGTCGACGAGGGCCGAGCCGCGTGGCAAGCGGCTGCGGCAGCCCCAACTGTGGCGGCGATGCGGATGCGCAGCCGCATCCGCGAAGCCGAGGCGCTGCTCGACCCCAGCGGTCTCGGGGGCTTCCACGCGCTCACCTTCTCCGTTCCGTTGCCCCACGAGCGCTGAGTCCCACTAGCGTCGCCACGTGTCATCTGACAAGACCGCCGGACCGGAGTCCGTAGAGCTCGCACGGCACGACAGTGCAGATGGTGCCGCCGCCGACGTGAGCGCCGCGCATGCCGACGCGGGGCACGGGCATCACTCGAAGGCCGGGATGGGGATGCTCGCGCTCGGCGCGCTCGGTGTCGTGTACGGAGACATCGGCACGAGTCCGCTCTACGCCCTACGCGAAGCGTTCAACGGCAAGGGCCACGAGATGGCGGTCGATCGGATCAACGTCTACGGCGTGTGCTCGCTGGCGTTCTGGTCGCTGGTCATCATCATCTCGATCAAGTACCTCGCGTTGGTGATGCGTGCCGACAACCGTGGTGAAGGTGGCATCCTCGCGCTCACGGCTTTGGTGATGGGACGGCGTGGGCAGGTCGCGAAGGCCGGCATCCTCGTCTCGCTCGGCATCTTCGGCACGGCGCTGCTCTACGGCGACGGGGTGATCACGCCCGCGATCTCGGTGCTGTCAGCAGTCGAGGGTCTCGAGCTGGTGAACCAGTCGCTCGCCAGTTGGGTCATTCCCATCGCGATCGCCATCCTCGTCGCGTTGTTCCTGGTGCAGCATCGCGGAACCGGGGCGATGGGTCGGGTGTTCGGCCCGATCATGCTGGTGTGGTTCGCCACGCTCGCGGTGCTCGGTGTGTACCGGCTCATCGAGTCCCCTTCGATCATCTTGTCGGTCAATCCGATCCACGTCGTCAACTACTTCACGCACGAGCCGCTCAAGGCGTTCCTGTCGCTCGGATCGATCTTCCTCGTGGTCACCGGCGGCGAGGCGCTGTATGCCGACATGGGCCACTTCGGCCGCAAGCCGATCATGGTCGGCTGGTACGCCATGGTGCTCCCATCGCTGCTGCTCAACTACTGGGGCCAGGGTGCGTTCCTGCTCAACAACCCCGAGAAGAGTGACGAGAAGTTCTTCTTCCTCATGGCACCGGAGGTGCTGCGGCTCCCTCTGGTGCTCTTGGCGACCATGGCGACGATCATCGCCTCACAGGCCCTGATCTCGGGTGTGTTCTCGCTCACCGCGCAAGCCGTGCAGCTCGACTACCTGCCGCGCATCAAGATCCGCCACACCTCCCAGAACCAGGCCGGTCAGATCTACGTGCCGCTCGTCAACTGGCTGCTGATGGTTGCATGCATCGGGCTCGTGATCGGCTTCCAAACGTCGGAGAACCTCGCCGCGGCGTACGGCATCGCGGTCACGATGACGATGGTGATCACGACGTTCATCTTCTTCCGCGTGCTCACCGATCGCTGGATGTGGCCCCGCTGGCGCGGGTTCCTCGTGTGCGTCCCGCTGTTGGTGATCGAACTCGGATTCTTCGGTGCCAACGTCGTCAAGATCCCTGACGGTGGATGGTTTGCGCTGGCCGTCGGCCTGATCCTGATGGTCCAGATGCAGACGTGGCGACGCGGGCGCCAGCTCGTCGCTGAACGGATGCACCGAGGCGAGCGTCCGATCGCCGACGTGCTCGATTCGGCCACCGACATCAAGCGCGTTGCTGGCACCGCCGTGTTCATGTTCAAGGATCTCGGCAAGGCACCGCCGGCCCTGGTCAACAACCTTCGCCACAACAAGGTGCTGCATCGCACGACGCTGATCGTGTCGGTCGAGACTGCGGAGGCGCCACGCGTCGAACCCGAGCATCGAGCGGAGGTGTCGAAGGTGGAGCCGGGCGTGTTCCAGGTGCTGTTGACGTTCGGCTTCATGGAGGAGCCGGACGTGCCCGCGGCGCTCGCACAGATCGAGGTCCGGGGCCTCGATTTCGACGCTGACGACGCGACCTACTTCATCGGGCGCGAATCGATTCTCGCCGGCAAGGCGCCCGGCATGCATCCCGCGCTGGAGCACCTCTTCGTCTGGTTGAACCGCGGGGCCGACAGCGCCAGCCGATTCTTCAACCTGCCACCCGAGCGAGTCTTCGAGGTCGGTTCCCACGTCGAGATCTGACGTCACGGCCTCGGGCTGGTGCCGCTCGGCTTTGCTACCGTCGCCGACACGAACGTCGAAGGGGGTCACACCATGACCGACAACGCTGCGATCGATGCGCTGCAGTGGGAGAGCCGGCGGTTCCCGCCGTCGGAGGAGTTCAAGCGTCAGACGCTCGTCGCCGGGACGTTCCTCTACGACGACGCAGCGGCCGACTATCAGGGCTTCTGGGCCCGTCAGGCGGGCGACCTCCTCGATTGGTCCACGGAGTGGCACACGATCTGCGAGTGGAACCTCCCGTTCGCGCAGTGGTTCGTGGGCGGTCAGCTCAACGTGAGCTACAACTGCCTCGACCGGCATGTGATCGCAGGACGTGGCGACAAGGTTGCGTTCCACTTCGAGGGTGAACCCGGCGACCAGCGCACCATCACCTACGCCGACCTGCTCGCCGAGACGCAACGTTTCGCCAACGTCTTGAAGGGGCTCGGCGTCGGCAAGGGCGACCGGGTCAACATCTATCTCCCGATGATCCCCGAGGCTGCGGTCGCGATGCTGGCGTGCGCACGCATCGGTGCCGCGCATTCCGTGGTGTTCGGAGGCTTCTCAGCACATTCGCTGCGCGACCGGATCAACGACGCCGAGGCCAAGGTGCTGATCACCGCCGATGGCGGTCATCGACGCGGCGACGTGTTCGCCTTGAAGCCCGTCGCCGATGAGGCACTCGCCGGCACACCCACCATCACCGACGTCGTGGTCGTGCGTCGCGGGGGCAACGACGTCGAGATGCTGGATGGTCGCGATCACTGGTACCACGAGCTCATGGCGGCAGCCGACCCCGAGTGTGTCGCCGAGCCGATGGACGCCGAGCAGTTGCTGTTCCTGCTGTACACCTCGGGCACCACGGGCAAGCCGAAGGGGATCATGCACACCTCCGGCGGCTACCTCACGCAAACGGCGTTCACGCACAAGTACGTCTTCGACCTCCACGACGACGACATCTACTGGTGCACGGCCGACGTCGGCTGGATCACCGGGCACAGCTACATCGTCTACGGGCCGCTGGCCAATGGTGCGACGCAAGTGATGTACGAGGGCGTGCCGAACTTTCCCGGCAACGACCGGTTCTGGTCGATCATCGAGCGGTATGGCGTCACGAAGTTCTACACCGCACCGACGGCCATCCGAACGTTCATGAAGTGGGGGACCGAGGAGCCGGCCAAGCACGACCTCTCATCGCTGCGCGTGCTCGGCTCGGTCGGCGAGCCGATCAACCCTGAAGCATGGATGTGGTACCACGAGCACATCGGCGGTGGCCGCTGCCCGATCGTCGACACGTGGTGGCAGACGGAGACCGGTGCGATCATGATCAGCCCGTTGCCCGGAGCGACCACCACCAAGCCGGGTTCGGCGACGTTCCCACTGCCGGGCATTGGTGCCGCGCTCGTCGACGAAAGCGGCAACCCGGTCACCCGTGGCGGCGGGTACCTCACCCTCACCCAACCGTGGCCGAGCATGCTTCGCGGCATCTGGGGTGACCAGGAGCGATACCGCGAGACGTATTGGAGTCGCTTCAACGGCGCGTACTTCGCGGGCGACGGCGCCAAGCTCGACGACGACGGGTACCTGTGGTTGCTCGGTCGCGTCGACGACGTCATGAACGTGAGCGGTCACCGCATCTCCACCACCGAAGTCGAATCGGCGCTCGTCGCACATCCCTCCGTTGCCGAGGCGGCGGTCGTCGGAGCGAGCGATGCAACCACCGGTCAGGCGATCATCGCCTATGTCACTCTGCGTGGTGGCGCCGAGGTGAGCGAGCAGGATCTGCGCGCCTTCGTGGGCGAGGAGATCGGTCACATCGCGAAGCCGAAAGCGATCTTCTTCACCCCCGAACTGCCAAAGACCCGCAGTGGCAAGATCATGCGTCGGCTGCTGCGCGATGTCGCCGAGGGCCGCAATCTGGGCGATACGAGCACGCTCGCCGATGCGAGTGTGGTCACCGAACTGCAGCGCCGGGCCGCCGAGACTCCGCCGGAGGACTGAAGCATCGAGCCTCCAGCCCGCGGGGGACCACCAGTGTCACTCCGGGGGATTGGGGAGATCACCCTTCAGGGTGACTGTCCGCGTTCCGATTGAACAATCGTGAACGCGGATCAAGGCTTGTTCGGGGCGTCGACTCGTGTCGCGGCCGGCGCACCGCCCCCTCCTCCGCCGCCTCCTCCTCCGCCGCCGCCTCCCCCGCCGCCTCCCCCGCCTGCGTCTCCCCCGCCGCCCGAGCAGGCCGCTGCATCGACTCCCGCGGCACCGAGCCACGACGCGTTTGCGTTCGATGCCCATCCAGCGCCACCGACGGTGGCGTCGCGCGCGTCGTTCGCTCCCACCCATGCGGGTGCCGTGCATCCCCGCATTCCCATCGTCATGAAGCGACCAAAGCGGCACCGGATTCGCGGCACCATCATCTCCACCCTCACCTTCGCGATGATCGTCGGCGGCATCGGGGCAGCGGTGTACTACGGCAAGCGCACCCTCGATGCTCGCGCTGCACCGCCCTGGGATGACGCGACCGCCGCGCTCGCCGAGAAGGTCGGCGAGGCGCACGGACTCCCGACACCCGACCCGGTGCAGGTGATTGAGCTCGACGCGCCGACCTATACGACGTCGTTCAGCAAGTCCATGCTCGACATCACCGACGACAACCTCGCCCAGACCGGGGCTGAGTTGCGTGCGGTCGGTCTCTTGCAGGGAAACCTCGACCTCGCCGGCGTCGGTGCGACGGCAGCCACCGCGCGTCCGGCGTTCTATGACCGACAGACCAACGAGATCTTTGTCCTCCAAGGACTGCCGCCGACTGTTCGAAGCCGTGCGCTCGCCGTTGCCCTCACCGAGTTGCTCGCGTGGCAGCAAGGCGAAGCGACCACTGCCGACCCGGCGGCGCTGCTCGGTATGCAACTGGTGATCGATGGCGATGCTCGTGTGACAGGTGAAGCAGTCGTGCCCACCGTGGAGCAGTGGGACATGCCACCAGCGATCGCTGGCATCGCGGCGGTCGCCCCGATGTCCCCCTACCTCGTCGACCGGCTGAGTGGCGATGTCGGCACCTCTGCCGCCGCGCGTCGCGCCCCCGACGCCGCGGCCCGCGGCGTTCTCATCTCCCAGCGGCCGACGAGTGACGCTGTGGTCGTCGACGCGTCCCGTCCGGAGACGGCGGCCCCCACGCTTCGCGACTCGGCGGGGAACACGTCGCGCGGTCTCGTGTACTGGTACTACGCGCTCGCCGGCCGGATCCCGAGCGAGGAGGCGTGGTCAGCCGCACTCGCATGGGACGGTGATGCCATCACCACGTCGAGCATGAATGGTGTGGCGTGCATCTCGGCCACCATCGTCACGCGTGACCAAGCTGGTCGCGACCTACTCTTCGCTGCACTCGAGCGGTGGGCCGCTGCTGGCCCGATCGAGGCATCGAGCGCTGTGTCACTCCAGGGAGACCGCATCGCAGTCAGCGCGTGTGACCCGGGTCCCACGCTCGTGACCATCTCCTCCGTCGAGGTGAATCGGTTCGGTTCAGCTCCGCAGGAGCTCGAGATCGTCGCCACCACCGGTGCGGTCGGCGACGAGCAGCGAGGCTGCGTGGTGCAGGCGGTGCGAGGGTTCGGCCTCGCCGCCATGGTCCGTGCGGGTCAGCAGGCCGACGTCGATCCGGTGGTCGCCGCGATCGGCGACGCCTGCGCCACCACGGGCCCCTGACGCATCAGTCGCGAAAGTTGTCGAACTGCAGCGGGATCTCGAGATCGGTTCCCTTCAGCAACGCGATCACGGCCTGGAGCTCGTCTCGCTTCTTGCCCGTCACTCGCACGGATTCGCCCTGGGTCTGGCTGCTCACACCCTTCGGGCCCTTCTCCTTGATCGTCCGGTTGATCTCGCGAGCCTTGTCGCTCGAGATGCCGACCTTGATGGTGACGACCTGACGGACGGTGTTCTGCGTCGCTTCCTCGACCTTGCCGTAATCGAGGCCCTTCAGCGACACGCCGCGCTTGACGAGCTTCTCCTCGAGGACGATCCGCAACGCCGCGAGGCGGTCCTCGCTGACAGTGCGCAGGGTGATCACCAGGTCTGCCTGCTCGATCGAGGAGTCGGTGTTCTTGAAGTCGAAGCGGTTGGCGATCTCGCGTTGGGCTTGATCGATCGCGTTACGGACCTCCTGGTGGTCCACCTCGGAGACGATGTCAAAGCTGGGCATGACGCCATCGTAGGCGCGTTGGTCGCAGGCGACCCCGAGCGGTAGCCTCAGCCGTCGCACCTGGGTCGGTGCCCGAGCGGCCAAAGGGAGCAGACTGTAAATCTGCCGGCACAGCCTACGAAGGTTCGAATCCTTCCCGGCCCACGCTTCGCATCGCCAGGCCTCATCGTGAGCGCCTGGCGATGCGGTTGTCGCCCCAGGCTCGTCGCCGTCAGGAACCGCCGCCCATGATCCTCATCGACGCAGCGGGTCTCACCGCATCCCGCCCTGATCGACCGCTGTTCACTGACGTCTCCGTCACGATCAGCGACGGTGACCGTCTCGGCGTGGTTGGCATCAACGGCTGCGGCAAGTCGACGCTGCTCGGCATGCTTGCCCGCGAGATCGAGCCGGAAACCGGCGGCGTCGTTCGCTGGGGGAGAGGTGTTCGGGTCGGCGTGCTCAGTCAGCAGACGGTCCTCCCGGCCGGCACCGTTCGCGCAGCCGTCGGCCACGAGTGGCAGGGCGAAGCGATGCTCGACCGGCTCGGGATGGGCGACCTGCTCGACGCCTCCACCACGGAACTGTCGGGAGGCCAGGCGAAGCGGACCGCGCTGGCCCGGCTGCTCGCCGGCGAGTACGAGGCGCTCATCCTCGATGAGCCGACCAACCACCTCGATCTCGATGCGATCACGTTCCTCGAACAGTGGCTCGCCGACTACCGGGGTGGTCTGGTGATGGTCACCCACGACCGTCACGTCCTCGATCGGGTGACCACCCGCGTGCTCGAAATCGACCGGGGATCGGCGTACCTCCACCTCCCGACCGGCATCCACGCAGGCTCCGGCTACGCCGCCTATCTGGCCGGTCGAGCCGAGCGTGAAGAGCGCGCCGAGGTCGCCGAGCAGACACGCAAGAACCTCGCCCGCACCGAACTGGCTTGGCTCCGCCGCGGTGCGCCGGCGCGCACGAGCAAGCCGAAGGCGCGGATCGCGACTGCGACGGCGTTGGTGGAAGCACGCCCCGACGCGCCGGCTCGTGCTGGCGAGCTCAGCATGGCGATGGGCTCACAGCGGCTGGGTTCGAAAGGGATCGAGGTCGACGGCGTGGGCTTCACGTGGCCGGACGGCTCGACAGTGCTCCGCAACGTGTCGCTGGCGCTCGAGCCCGGTGACCGCATCGGCATCGTTGGTTCGAACGGGGCGGGAAAGTCGACGCTGCTCGACCTCATCGCCGGACGTCTGCACCCCACCGTCGGCCGGGTCGACCTCGGCGCAACCGTGAAGGTCGGCTACTACGACCAGCTCGGCGCCGACCTCGATCTGACGCAGCGCGTGCGTGAGGCCGTGGCAGGCGACAAGGGGGAGCCGTCGCTCGCCGACGTGAACCTCATGCGCCGCTTCTGGTTCGACGGTGACGCCCAGTTCGCGCCGATCGGCACGCTCAGCGGCGGTGAGCGCCGTCGACTGCAGCTCTTGCTGACCCTCGTGGAGCAACCCAACGTGCTGCTTCTCGACGAGCCGACCAACGACCTCGACCTCGACACCTTGCGCGCCCTCGAGGATCTCCTCGACGAATGGCCCGGCATCGCAGTCGTGGTGAGCCACGACCGCGCGTTTCTCGACCGGACGATCGACACGCTGCTCGCCGTCGAGGGCACCGTACGAGAGATCCGAGGCGGCGTGGCCACCTGGCTCGCCGAGCGGGCGACTGCGGCGAGCCCGACGACGACCTCCGGCAAGCCGAGCGTGCCCGCACCTCCGTCGCGAGTCGCCACGTCGACCATCAACGTGCCGAAGAAGGGCACCACCAAGTCGGTGTCGACCCTGCGCCGGCTCCTCACCCAGAGCGAGCGATCACTCGAACGCGCCACCGCCACCCTCGACGGTCTCCTCGATGACCTCGCGGCCGCGTCCGATCACGTCACGCGTGCGCGCATCGGCGAGCAACTCGCGGTGGCGCAGGCGACCCTGCAGCAGGCGGAGGAGACCTGGCTCGCACTGGCCGCCGATGCCGAGGCGATGGGCGTCGATCCCTGACGTGCTGGCGCTACGGCTCGCGCCCCGGCCGCTCGTGCAGCAGGCACTGCATCAGCGCCACATCGAGCCAGCGGTTGAACTTCCGGCCCGTTTCACGCTCGATCCCGACGAGCTGGAACCCGCAGCGCTCGTGGAGCGCTCGGGAGGCGTCGCCCGACGCCTCGATGCGTGCGAACACGCTGTGGAACCCACTGTCCGCGGCGATGTCGAGCAGCCCGTCCAGCAATAGCCGCCCGATCCCACGTCGAGCCTGGTCTCGGCGCACGTAGATCGAGTCCTCGACGCTCGTGCGGTAGGCAGCGCGTTCTCGGTACGGCGACAGCGACGCGAATCCGACCACCCCGGGCCCGTTGTCATCGGCATCGCTGTCGACCGCGACGATCGCGGCGAATGCGCCCGAGCGCGCCATCAGCCACTCTTGCTGCTCGAGGAGCGATCGAGGCACGAGATCGAACGTCGCCGTGGTCGTCAGCACCTCGTGGTTGTAGATCGCGCGGATGGCTTCGGCGTCGCCGAGGTTCGCAGGCCGAAGTGACACGGACACGTGGGCGAGGGTACCGGAGGGCGCGAAAATGGCCGCGGATCGCTTGGCCGCTGACCGGGGGTGACCGCTATGCTGGTGCGTCGGTCTGCGGGCTCAACCGCGGGCGGAGGCCCTCTTAGCTCAGTAGGTAGAGCAACGCCATGGTAAGGCGTAGGTCGTCGGTT
>JBMOFX010000097.1:0-9530 GCA_049318665.1 Ilumatobacteraceae bacterium
TCACCCATGCCGATGTAGAGCATGCCGTCGGGGCCGATGGTGACGTTGCCGCCGTTGTGGTTCGCATACGGCTGCCCGATCGTGAGGAGCACTCGCCGGCTCGACGCATCGAAGGCGCCATCGGTGCCGACGCGGTACTCGACGATGTTGGTGTCACCCGATCGGTCGGTGTGGTTGACATACGCGAGCGTGCCGTCGGGCGAGAACGTGAGGCCGAGCAGACCGCGTTCACCCTCGCCGACGGTGAGCGTCTGGATGTCGAGCACGGGCGCACCGCCGACGCCCTCGCGAACGGGCACGATCGTCCCGCCACGCTGCACGACGAACATCGTCGAATCACCGGCTCGCCACGCCGCATCGACGGGCTCGTCGAACGAACCGATCGTCGCCAGCGAGATCACCGGATCGCCGAGCGGCTCGGTGGTCGTGGTCTCGGGCACGCTCGTCGAGTCCGCCGCTGTCGTTGGCGACGAGGTGACCGGCGACGAGGTGGCGGGCTGGGTGGAGAAGGTGACCGACGGGCCTGGTGGCACCGAGGTGTCGCCGTCACTGGAACACCCGCTGGCCGCGATGATCAGCGCCGATGCGAGCGTCATCGGGAGAAGTCGACGTGAGGTCATGCGCGAGTGACGCCCACTCGTGCGAGACCCTCTTGCACCACGGTGACCGCCAGCGTGCCGTCGCGGGTGAAGATCGCGCCGCCCGCGAGGCCGCGACCGGTGCCGCTGGAGATCGCGCTCTGGTCGTAGAGCAGCCAGTCGTCGGCCCGGAACGGTCGGTGGAACCACATCGCATGGTCGAGACTCGCCATCTGCATCCCCGAGCTCTCCCACGAGAGACCGAACGGCAGCACCGTCGTGTCGAGCAGCGTCATGTCGCTTGCGTACGTGACGATGCAGGCGTGCAGCGTCGGGTCATCGGGCAGCGTGCCGTCGGCGCGCATCCACACTCGTTGACCGAGGGCCGACTTGCCCTGGCGGCTGAACGGATCACCGTCGACGTGGCGCAGGTCGATCGGGCGCGGTTGGTCGTACCACGGGCCCATGCGCTCCTTGTACGGCGCCATGCGCGTCTTGAAGTCGGGGAGCGACTCGGGTTCGGGCACGTCGGCCACCATCGGGATCTGGTGGTCGGGTCCGGGCTCGGAGACGTGGAAGCTGGCCTGCAGGTTGAAGATCGCTCGGCCGTGCTGGATCGCCACGACGCGACGGGTGGTGAAGCTGCGGCCGTCGCGGATGCGGTCGACCTCGTACACGATCGGCGTCGTCGGATCACCGGGCAGCAGGAAGTAGGCGTGCAACGAGTGGACCAGCCGATCGGGTTCGACGGTACGGGTGGCGGCGACGAGCGCCTGGCCGGCCACCTGGCCACCGAACACTCGCTGGCGGTTCTCGTCGGGTGACCGCCCACGGAACAGGTTGACCTCGATCGTCTCCAGATCGAGCAGGGTCACGAGATCGTCCAGGGCCGTCGGCACGATCCGCAGTCTCGCGCACGGCTACCGTGAGCGCCCATGTCGACTCTGCCGTTGTCACCCGATGAGTTGCTCTCCACCACGCGGGCCGTGCGGAAGCGGCTCGACTTCGAGCGGCCGGTCCCCGACGACCTCATCCGCGAGTGCGTCGACCTGGCGATGCAGTCGCCATCGGGATCGAACAACATGACGATGCAGTTCGTCGTGGTCCGCGACCGGGAGAAGGTCGCTGCGCTCGGCGACCTGTACCGGCAGTGCTACTCGATCTACCAGACCCTCGACGGTGTCTACATCCGGTCGATCGACAAGGGCGACGAGGTCCTCAACGCCCAGCAGCAGCGCAGCGCCGACTCTGCCGACTTCCTCGGCGAGCACATGGGTGACGCGCCCGCACTCGTCATCCCGTGCACGCCTGGCCGGTTCGAGAACCTGCCGATGGCGATGATGGGCGCCTCGATGGCTGCCAACGTCATGCCAGCGACGTGGAGCTTCATGCTCGCCGCTCGCGCCCGCGGCCTCGGCACGTGCTGGACGACGGTGCACTTGTTCATGGAGCAGCAGGCCGCCGAGATCCTCGGCATCCCCTTCGCCGAGGTCCAGCAGATCTGCCTCACCCCCGTTGCCTTCACCAAGGGCACCGAGTTCAAGCCGGCGGCGCGCCCGTCGGCCGACTCGATCATCCACTGGGACACGTGGTGACCATTGACCCGGTGCTGCGAGCCCATGCGCTCGCGACCAAGGGATTCATGCCGCCCGACGAAGGCGACGCGCTGTACGAAGCGGCGGTCGAGGCAGGGCGTCGCTTGCCCGGCCTCGCCTTTCTCGAGGTCGGCTCGTACTGCGGACGATCGACGGTGTGGCTCGGCGGCGCAGCACAGGTGTGCGACACGGTGCTGTTCGCACTCGACCATCATCGTGGTAGCGAGGAGAACCAGGCCGGTTGGGAACACCACGATCCGTCGGTCGTCGACCCTCGGCTCGGTGTGATGGACACGCTGCCGCTGTTTCGGCTTGCGATCTACGAGGCGGGCCTCGAAGCGCACGTCGTCGCGTTGGTCGGCCAGTCACCCGCCGTGTCGCGACACTGGACCACCCCGCTCGCCTTCGTGTTCATCGACGGTGGACACGGTGAGGAGCCCGCCCGGCTCGACTTCGAGGGCTGGACCCCGCGAGTCGCCGTGGGCGGCACGTTGGCCATTCACGATGTGTTCCCCGACCCGGCCGACGGCGGTCGCCCGCCGTACGAACAGATCTTCAAGCCGGCGATCGAGAGCGGTCGGTTCCGGCTCCTCAGTGCCACCGGCAGCCTGCGCGTGCTGCAACGCGTTGACTGACGGGCGTCACCACGCGGTGGGGCGGTAGTCCTTCAGGAACTGGCCCCACACGTGCTCGCCGGTGAGCACGCCGGAGATGATCGGGTCGACGATGCGGGCTGCGCCGTCGACGATGCCGAGCGGCGGGTGGAAGTGGTGCTCAGCCAGCTTGCGCTCGGCGATGTGGGCCGGGTCTTCGTCGCTCACCCAGCCGGTGTCGACGCTGTTCATGTGGATGCCATCGGCGTGGTAGTCGGCCGCCGATGTGCGGGTCATCATGTTGAGCGCCGCCTTCGCCATGTTCGTGTGCGGGTGCCGGGTGGTCTTCATACGCCGGTAGAACTGCCCCTCCACCGCCGACACGTTGACGATGTGCTTTTGGCGGCCCGGTGTGGCGAGCATCAGCGGCTTCAGCCGAGCGTTGAGGACGAACGGTGCCGCCGTGTTCACGAGCTGCGTCTCCAGGAGCTCGACGGAGGACACCTCGGCGAGGGTGAGGCGCCACGAGTTCCGGTCGCGCAGGTCGACCTGCTGCAGGTCGGCGTCGAGCCGGCCGGCCGGGAACAGGTGTGGTTGCTCGGCGTCGTCGGCCAGGAGCTCGGCCTGTGACAGCGCTGCCGATCGCGTGATGCCGGGCAGCGAGGCGCTCGGCGTCGGTTCGAGCGCGAGCGCAGTGTCGGTCGGCTGCAGCATGTCGACGCCGCGGAGGCCCTCGTAGGCGCCGAGCATCCGGTGCACGTCGCCCGGCATGTCGGCCAGCGCGGCCGCCTCGACCTCCATCATGTGCCGGTAGAAGTCGGGAGGGCGACGCACGGTCTGGCAGGCGTTGTTGATGATCACGTCGAGCCGGTCGTGGGTCTCCAGGAGGTGTGCGCAGAAGCCCTCCACGCTGGGTGTGTGGCGCAGGTCGAGGCCGTAGACCTCGAGCCGGTGGCCCCAGTCGGCGACGTCGCTCTCCTGTGCATAGCGCAGTGCAGCATCACGCGGGAACCGCGTCGTGACGATGAGGCGCGACCCGGCGCGCAGCAGCTTGATGCCGGTCTGGTAGCCGATCTTCACGCGGCCACCGGTGAGCAGCGCCACCCAGCCGGTGAGGTCGGCGGTCTCGCTGCGTTTCGCGAAGTTGAAATCGCCGCACGCCGTGCACATCTGGTCGTAGAAGGTGTGGATGTGGTGGTAGCCCTGCTTGCACACGTAGCAGTGGCCCCGCTCCACCGAGTCGGGGGCCTCGTCGGCAGCGTCGTCGATGGCATCGGCGACCACGAGCTCGGGTGGGAAGACGTTCGGGGTGGTGAAGACCGCCTTGGCGCGCAGGGTGCGGATGCCGGTGGCGCCGAGGCGCTCCTGGTGGGCGACCGCCTTCGTCGCCTTCTGCGCACGCCGCTCGGCCTTGATCTGGCGGCGCCGGACGTCGACGTCGGGTGCGTAGACGTCGCCGGCCGCTGCGAGCAGACGGGTCCGCTGCTCCACGGGCAGATCGTTCAGCAACGAGCGGTCGGCGACGATCAGCTCGAGCAGCTCCGTGGCGGCCTGCAGCCTCCCGGCCAGGTCATCGTCGGGCATGGAGCTCAGTCGTTGTCGAGCTTGTCGACGATCTTGTGCATGCCCTCGGCGAGTGCGCCCTTGATGCCACCCTCGTCGGCGATCTCCTCCAGGCGCGCGTCGACGATGCCCAGCCGGGCGCGGAGGTCCTCCGAGGTCGAGATCTTGCCGTCGTGGTCGAGGTCGAACGTCTCGAGCTCGAGCTCGTCGTCGGTGAGTGGGGTCTCGGGGGAGTCGCTCTGATCGGTCACGGCCACAGTCTGCCCGCCGTTCAGCCGAACTCGACGCCCTGGGCGAGCGGCAGCTCGTTCGAGTAGTTGATGGTGTTGGTGGCGCGACGCATGTAGGCCTTCCACGCGTCGCTGCCGCTCTCGCGGCCTCCGCCGGTCTGCTTCTCACCGCCGAACGCGCCGCCGATCTCGGCTCCGCTCGGCCCGATGTTCACGTTGGCGATGCCGCAGTCGCTGCCATCGGCCGCGAGGAACCGTTCGGCTTCGCGCACGTCGGTGGTGAAGATGCTGCTGGCAAGTCCCTGTGGCACGCCGTTCTGGAGTGCGACCGCTTCATCGAGATCGTCGTAGGCCAGCGCGTACAGCACCGGTGCAAAGGTCTCCGTGCGAACGATCTCGGTCTGGGCAGGAACCCGGACGAGCGCCGGTCGGACGTACGCCGCGCCCGGTGCCTCGTCGATGAACAGCCGTTGGGCGCCGGCGACGAGTTCGCCGTCATCATCCAGGGCGCGATCGATGGCGTGTTGCATCCGCTCGTACGCGGCAGCGGTGATGAGCGGACCGACCAGGGTGTCGCGTTGCAGCGGATCACCGACGACGAGCGATTCGAACGCGCCGGCCACGCGTGCACACACTTCGTCGAGTCGTGAGCGATGGACGATCAGCCGACGCAGCGAGGTGCAGCGCTGCCCGGCCGTGCCAGCCGCCGAGAACGTGATCGCCCGAACCGCAAGATCCATGTCGGCCGAGGGTGCGACGATCGCCGCGTTGTTGCCACCGAGTTCGAGGATCGAGCGACCGAACCGTGCCGCCACGACGGGGGCAACCTGTGCGCCCATCGCGGTGGAGCCGGTAGCACTCACCAGCGGCACGGCCTCGTGCGCGACCAGCTGTGCACCGATCTCTGCGCCGCCGAGCACCACCTGGTTCAAGTCGGCGGGTGCGCCGCACTCGATCACCGCGCGTCGAAACAACGCGTCGGTGGCGAGTGCGGTGAGCGGGGTGAGGTCGCTCGGCTTCCAGATGACCGGGTTGCCGCACACCAGTGCGAGCGCCGCATTCCACGACCAGACCGCGACCGGGAAGTTGAACGCGGTGATGACCGCAGTCGGCCCGAGCGGGTGCCACTGTTCCATCAGCCGGTGCCCCGGCCGCTCGGAGGCAATCGTGAGTCCGTGCAACTGGCGCGACAAGCCGACGGCGAACTCGCAGATGTCGATCATCTCCTGCACTTCGCCGAGCGCTTCGCTCTCGATCTTGCCGGCCTCGATCTGGACGAGCCGGGCCAGATCGGCGCGGTGGACGCGGAGCAACTCGCCGAGACGCCTGACGAGTTCACCACGTTGTGGCGCGGGTGTGGTGCGCCAGGCCGCGAAGGCGACCGTGGCCCGCTGGGCTGCTTCGTCGACCGCCAGGTGATGGCGAACCGCGCCGAGTGAGTCGCCGATGATCGGGGAGCGGGCGGCGATGGCGCCGCTGTCGTCGAAGGTGAGGCCGCCACAGGCAGCGAGCGCTTCGGCGGCGTGCGAGCGGATGGCGTCAGGTCGGGTGAGCGTCACACCGCCATCATGTCAGTGGTGCTGCGGAGGCGGTGCAGGCCACCACGCGAGCACGATGGCTGCGGCGCCGGTGGCCAGCGTCATCGCGGGCCACGCGTCGGTCGGGAAGAACAGGATCAGCAGGAGCAGCGTGAACACCGGGCGCCTCACCCCGACTGCAGCGCCCGCGGTGAACCCGGCCGCCACGAGCGTGATGGTGGAGGAGACGTCGAGTGCCTGCCCGAGCGCCAACGCCAGCGCTGCACCAGCGAAGCCGACGGGGAAGATCTGCCCACCGAAGTATCCGCACGCCAGCAGCACCACCAGCAACAGCACCTTCAGCGCGGCCAGACCGAGCAGCGATGCGGCGCTCCGGCCGCCTGCCTCGTCGAGCAGGTTCTGGGTTTCGTGGTGCCCGGAGAACAGCACGAGCGGCGTGATCGCACCAGCGATGCCGAGGACCAGGCCGCCGAGCACACCGTGCGCAACGGGTCCGCCGGGCACCCTTCGGGTGACGACCGATCGAGCCACCGGAAGTGCGCTGAGGGTCAGGCGGATCAGCAGTGCCGCGGGGATCGCGACGATGCCCGCCCAGACCAGGCCGGTCCCGATGCCGGCGGCGGTGTCGCCGGGCGCGGCCTCGAACGGATGGAACGAGCCGCTGGGCGCGAGGTGTCGAACCACGAGGAGCCCGGTGAATGCGGCCACGAGTCCCGGGCCGAGACGGACCGCACGGCTCGGCGTGACCGCACCTTCGCCGTCGACATCCAACGACGCCGACGCCGCGAGCGGTGTGGCGAACAACCCACCGAGAGCTGCGGCAACCGAGAGCTGCACCGACTCGTCACGCGCGATCTTCAGGATCCGACCGACGCGGGCGCCGAGCGTCGACACGTACTCGATCAGCGGGGCCTCCGGACCGAGCGCACCGCCGAAGCCCAACGAGCTGATACCCAACGCCACTCGTTGGAAGAACAGCCGCGGTGACTCGCCGCTGCCGGCCTCGCTGCCCTCGGCCTGCGAGGTGGCGACGGCCCCGTCGAAGCCGACGTTGGCCGTCCGATCGAGCGCCATCGCTCGGTTGAGGAGCCCCACGACGACACCACCTGCGGTGCACACGATGATGATCCAGGTGGACAGCCCGATCGACAGCTGGTCGGGAATGGTGAGGAAGAACAGACGCTTGAGCGCGCTGATCGCTCGGAGGAACAGCATCGAGAACAGGCCGATCGCTGCACCGAGCACCACGGCGTGCAGGTAGGGGCGAAGCCGTGTGGCGGCAGGGTGGGGACGAGCCACGGCGTCAGTCAAGCAGATGCGTCGCGAACACGCGGGATGCGGGCGAGGCACCCGCAATGGCATCAGCGGCGAGGATCACCGCGGCGGCGGTGTAGGCCGACGTCTCGCCGACGGGGAACCGCTCGAGGGTCGGATACACGATGCCGGTCCAGTACGAGCCGTCGTCGAGACGGTGAGAACGCGTCCAGCGGAGAAGATCGGTGGCGGTGGACAGGTCGCCACTCGCAGCGTACGCGATGGCTGCCTCGGCAGTCTCCGACGCGGTGATCCACGGCTCGTCGCTGACGCAGCGGATCCCCTTGTCCTCCATCGCGAAGAGGTCCCACCGTTCCGCCAGCCGGGCCTTGGCCTGCTCGCCCGTGAGCGCGCCGGCGAGCACCGGGTAGTACCAGTCCATCGCCCAGCGCTCCTTCGGCTCGAAGGCGTCGGGCTGCGTGGCGATCACGTGCGTGAGCCGGATCGATGCCTCACGCCAATCGGGCCGAGGTTCGTGGATGAGATCCGCCAAGGCCGCGCCGCAGAGCAGGGCGTGTGCGATGCTCGATGAGCCGGTGAGCAGCGCGTAGTCCCACGGCCTGTCGTCGGCCGTGCAGGCCCACAGGATCGTGCCGTTGGGCTTGCGCATCGCGAGCACCCAGTCGAGCGCTCGTTCGACCGTCGGCCAGAGGTGGTCGACGAAGGCCCGATCCCAGGTGCACAGCCAGTGGTGCCACACACCGGTGGCGATGTACGCGCACACGTTGGTGTCGAGCTTGGCCTCCTCGACCGATCCGTCGGCGAGGTAGTAGTTCCACCAACTGCCATCGTCGCGCTGCATGTCGACGAGCCACTCGTAGGCGAGCTCGGCCTCGGCGTGCATGCCCGCCACATCGAGCGCCATGGCCGTTTCGACGTGGTTCCACGGGTCGCAGTGCCCCCCGACGAACCAGGGAATCATCCCGCTCGGCAACTGGAGCGCGGCGATGGAGGCAGCGCTCTGCACAACCTCCTCGGCGCTCAACACATCGTCGATGTGGGGAAGGTTCGTCACGCCTTCGTCCCGTAGATGATCAGTGACTTGCCGAGCACCGGCGCGAGGGTCTTCTCGAGCACCTGCATCCCCCGCGGTTGCTCGACGATCTCCCACTCGAGCATGCGTTGGTAGCGGTTGACGAGTGGGTGATCGGTGCGACGCGGCCCGACGGCGCATTTCAGCCACCAGTACGGCGAATGCAGGGCGTGCGCATGATGGCTTCCGGTGACGGTGAGCCCGGCGGTGCGCAGCTTCGCCGTCAACTCGGTCTCGGTGTAGATGCGCACGTGGCCGCCGACGCTCTTCGGTGCGTGGTACTCATCGCTCAGCATCCAGTTGATCTTCTCGGGCCACCACGTGGGGACGGTGCACGCGAACGTGCCACCGGGCTTGAGCACGCGAACCAACTCGCTGATCGCGCCGACGTCGTTCTGGATGTGCTCGAGCACCTCCGACGTGATGACGCGATCGAAGCTCGCATCGGCAAAGGCAAGCGCGGTCGCGTCGCCCCGCAGCGCGCCGACGTAGCGCGCTTCCGCGATGTCGCCAGCGGCAACCATGCCGCCGAACACCGCACGTGTGGCGATCACCTCGTCGGCGGCGTAGTCGAGCGCCACGACGTTGGCACCTCGCCGGGCGAGCTCGAATGCATGACGGCCGAAGCCAGCGCCTGCGTCGAGCACCAGATCGCCGGCGCGCACGCCGAGTCGGTCGAACCGAACGGTCAGCACCGGTCAGATCCTGCCGTTGCGGCGCAGCTTGGCGACGTTGGCCGGCATCGCGAGCACCTCGCGGTACTGCTCGACCGTCAGCTGTGCGCAGTGCTTCCAGCTCCACCGCTCGACGACCCGCTGGCGTCCGGCGGCACCGATGCGCTCGCGCAGTGCCGGGTCGTCGAGCCCGCGCCGGATCGCAGCGGTGAGCGACTCGACGTCGCCTGCCTTGCAGCCGAGCACGGTCTCGCCGTCGGTTCCGGTCACCTCCGGCAGCGCACCGCCGTCGGTTGCGACCAGACACGTGCCAGTGCACATCGCCTCGATCGCCGGGAGGCTGAAACCTTCGTACAGGCTCGGCACGACGGCCAGCTCGGCCTCGGCGTAGAGCTCGACGATGCGCTCGTCG
>JBMOFX010000098.1:0-9525 GCA_049318665.1 Ilumatobacteraceae bacterium
CCGACGGCGCCGACGAGATCCACCAGATGCGCATCGCCGAGAACACGATCAAGGCCTACACCGATCACGGCACCACCCGCCTGGCGACGGGCGACCTGCCCGTCTGATCAACCGGCCTGATCAGCCGCGGGGAGCGAGCCCGCGGCGCATCACGTTCGCCGTGACCGCGCCAACGGCGGGGTCGTGCTCGAGCCCGAACACCCAATCCGTCGAGCCGATCGTGATCACCTCGCCGGCGCTCGGGCCGTAGGGCTGCGACACCATCATCACCGAGTTGCCATGACGCGCTTTGGCCAGCGCCACCTCGTCGCGGCCGCCGTAGACGCGCTCGGCAATGAACTCGAGATCACCCTGATCGTCGAGCGCCGCGATGGACTTTGGGTACTCACCCATCGCCAAGTTGGATGATGGTGCAAATGCAATGATCTCCGCGTCGGGCGGCGTGCCGCGCCCGGGCATCGGCACGGGGAGCTGCACCTCGTCGAACGTGATCGGACACCCGACCGTCTCGTAGCCGACCACGCCATCGCGCGCGCCGAGCTGGTCGCCGTAACGAAGGCCCGTGCCCTCCAGCAGCCAGTGGTCGGAGCGGTACACGGTGAACGCGCCGGACGCACGAGGCGTCGCCTTCCCGAACCGGCTGTAGAGCCCACTGGCAGATCGAGCGCCAAGGAACGCGTGCTCGGGGCGGCCGACCACGTGGTCCGACCACATGCCCGACATCGTGGCCTCGGCATCGGTACCCATCACCGGGTCGGCCACATGCGCCGAGTACTTGTGGCAGACCATCGAGTCGCCATCGGCGGTGACCCGCACCTGCCAGAACATCGTGTTGCCCGACAGGCTCGCGTAGGTGCCGCCGTTGCGCACGTGCGCTTCCACCGCGTCGCGCCCAGCTGCGCTCCAGTACTCGTCGTGACCCACGCCGAGCACCAGCGAGTAGCCGTCGAGCGCACTCGGGTCGTGCTCCAGATCGGTCGACACGGCGAAGTCGAGCGCGAAACCGCTGCGCTCCGCCCATTCGACGAACCGTCGCTCATACGTGAACCACCCCGCCGACGCCATGTACCCCGGCAGGCCGTTGGCCCAGCGGTGCCGCTGGTAGCGGTCGCCGTCGATGTCGGGCTCCTCACCCCAGCGAACCGGCCACGACTTGCGGTCATCACGCTCCACGATCGGCCGCACCACGATGCCTCGCCCGAACGGTCGACGGTACGACACTTGATGCCCGCCCGTGTAGAGGCTGCGGCCGCCCCACGAGTTGTACGCGTGGTACGTGTTGGTCGCGATCACGAGCAGTGCGCGCGCCGCACGTCCCTCGACCGGCCCACGCACGACGAAGCAGGCGTGCGATTCGGCGCGATCGGGAGCCGCTCCGTGGGCTCGCAGGGTGACGTCGTAGAACCCGCTCGGCCAGTCCTCCGGCACCGCGAGCGTGACGGCGGCGGGCCAGCCGCACCCATTCGCGTCGGCGTCCGCAGGGATGGGGTGTGCGACGCCGGCCAGGTCGACCGCCGACCACACGAGGCGCCGCTCGGCACCCCATCGGTAGATCGACACGTCGAACCGTTCGGTGGTGCAGCGCACGTGCAACGTCAGTTCGTCGCCGGCCCGAACACTCAGCCGGCCCGCGTACCCCTCGACTGCGTTGTACCCCGTGATGTCATCGGCCATGGTCCGCCGACGGTACCAACTTCGGGGGAGACAGCACGAGGCCCCTCCCGCGTCGGCGGGAAGGGCCTCGATCGTGCTCTACCGGGTGGAGGTGAGGGGAATTGAACCCCTGGCCTCAACAGTGCGATTGTTGCGCTCTGCCAACTGAGCTACACCCCCGTTGGAGGACGACACCCTATCAGGCGGTGTACCACTGCCGATCGGGGTAACGGGCGGCGTCCTGCTCGTACTGGCGGATCTGAGCCAGCTTGTAGCAGTACCCGCACAGCGACACGAACGCAAAGGCGAAGGTGTACAGCATCACCGACGACTGCGTGGTGGCGGCAAGGAACAGCGTGAGCACGGTGGTGGCCGCGAGGATGAACAGCACGTTCGTACGGCGGCGACGGATCACCTCGCGGCGGCTGACGCGACGAGCGGGATGATGGCGAACCGGGCGATGATCGGCACCGCCGCGATCGATCTCGGTGGATGCATCACCGTGGGTGCGGTAGCCCTGCGGAGCACGGGCGGTGCGCTGGGTGGGTGCCGGAGCGAGCGGGCGGGCCATCGAGCGCATGGGGCTCATGGACCGAGTGGGAACCGTGCGCTGCAGGGTTGAGAGTTGACGGCGGAAGTCGGTGACCGACGACCCGGGACGGTTCTCGAGGCGAGCACGGAGCATTGGCGGCAGCAGCACGGCTGCCCAAGCGGCGGCGATTGCGAGAATGACGATCTTGGTCATCGGATCCTGCGGCGGTGAGAGGGACGGTTGATGCGTTGGCGGACGAGCGGCTGAACGCACATCGTTACGATTGTACTACGTTCGTAACACTATCGGAAACATCGGCGGCCGCCGGGTCACGCCGGTAGACGCCCGAGCGGCCACCCGTCTTCTCCCACAGAGCGAGGTCGCCGATCACCATGCCACGGTCGGCCGACTTGCACATGTCGTAGATCGTGAGCGCTGCCGTGGCACACGCGTGGAGCGCTTCCATCTCGACACCCGTGCGATCGACGGTGTCGACGTTGGCCTCAACAGCGACGAAATCGTCACCGATCTCGAAGTTGATGTTGACCGCACCGACGAGCAGTGGGTGACACAGCGGGATCATGTCGCTCGTGCGCTTCGCCGCCTGAATGCCAGCAACCCGAGCGACCGACAACACGTCACCCTTCTTCACCTCACGGTTGGCGATCGCAGCCGTGGTCTCGGGCTGCATGAACACCTTGCAGCGAGCGACTGCCCGACGATGCGTCGGCTCTTTGGGGGTGACATCGACCATGCGGGCTCGACCCAGCGGATCGAGGTGGGTGAACGACAGGTCACTCATGCACCTCGCAGCGTAGTCAACGTGAGCGGGTGCTCAGCCGCCGATCTGACTCATCGACCGACGTGGGCGCACGAAGGTGACCTGGTTGATCTGGTGGCCGGCCCATTTGGTGCCGACTGCGCGGCGGATCGCGCTGGCGATCGCGTCGTCGTCGGCACCGTCGCGGAGCAGCCGACGCATGTCGAACTCGTCGGTCGCGAACAGGCAGGTGCGGAACTGGCCGTCGGCGGTGAGTCGGACGCGATCGCAGTCCCCACAGAACGGTTTGGTGACGGTGGGGATCACGCCGATCAGACCAGCGCCGTCGAGGTAGCGCCAGCGGTCGGCCGGAGCTGCGCCGCGCGCCGCCACCTGCTCGAGCGGGAAGACCTCGTTGATCGTCGCAACGATCTCGTCTTGGCTGACGACGTGCTCGCTCATCCAGTGACCCGTCGCGTCGAGCGGCATGAACTCGATGAACCGCACCTCGACGCCGTGATCGCGACCGAACCTGGCGAGGTCGATGATCTCGTCGTCGTTCACGCCGCGCTGCACGACGACGTTGATCTTCACCGGCTCGAATCCGACTTCCTTCGCCGCCTCGATGCCGTCGAGCACGCGTGCCAACTCGTCGCGTCGGGTGATCTCGATGAACCGGTCGGCGCGGAGCGTGTCGAGGCTGACGTTGACCCGGTCGAGACCGGCATCGTGAAGCTCGTGCGCGACCAGTCGGAACGTGGCGCCGTTGGTGGTGATCGACAGGTCGGGCTTCTTCCCGGCGAACGGTGACGACGAATCCTCGGGCACGCGGAGTTGCGCAAGCTTCGACACGAGGACCGGGAGGTGGGCTCGCACCGTTGGCTCGCCGCCGGTGAGGCGCAAGCCGTCGACCTCGAACCGTTCGACGAAGATGCGCGCCAGCCGCTCGATCTCTTCGAACGAGAGCACCTCGCTGCGCGGTACCCACTGCATCCCTTCGGCCGGCATGCAGTACGTGCAGCGGAAGTTGCAGCGGTCGGTGACCGAGATGCGCAGGTCGCGAATGGTGCGGCCGAACGGATCGACGAGCACGCGGTCGTTCGATTCGGACATCGGGTCAGCCTACCGAGAGCATGATGACGGGCACGGAGTCGCCGAACTCGATCCCGTCGCCGTCCGGCACGACGGCAAGCCCGTTGGCGAGCGCCGTGGCTGCCAACTGGTGGCTGCCCTGACCGCCGACCGACCGGACGTGCAGACGTCCATCCGGACCGAACGTTCCGTGCACCCGGATGTAGTGCGTCTTGCCATCGACTCGGCGTCGCAACGGCTCGGCAGCCACCGCGGCCAGCATCGGACGGCCGATCACGGGATGACCCATCATCTGTCGAATGGCGGGGCGGGCGAAGAGCTCGAAGCTGACGAGCGAACTCACCGGGTTGCCGGGCAAGCCGACGACGGGCACGCGCCGGTCGGGCTCCGCAGCCGTCGCTGAGTCGAGCAGACCGAACGCGAACGGCTTCGCCGGCTTGATCGCGATCTGCATCCAGCGCATCTCGGCGATGCGCGACAGCACAGCCTTCACCACGTCGTAGTCGCCCATGCTGACGCCGCCGCTCGTGATGATCGCGTCGCACTCGCCGGCCAAGGCGCGCAGCGTCGCTTCGAGCACCGCCTCGTCGTCGCGGACCACGCCGCCGTCGATGGCGACGGCGCCCGCGTCGGCGACGAGCGCGAGCAGCATCGTCTTGTTGCTTTCACGGATCTGTCCGGTCGCGAGCGGTGAGCCGTCGTCGACGAGCTCGTCACCCGTGGAGAGCACGGCGATGCGGGCTCGGCGGACCACCGGCACCCGACGGGCATTGATGCTCGCCAGTACGCCCGCGACCGCGGCGGTGACGACCGTTCCAGCGCCGAACAGCGCCGTGCCGGCGATGACGTCGTCGCCGGCCACGCGCACCGCGTCACCCACCTGAACGGCGCGCCCGACTCGCACACGCGAGCCGCCGTCGAGTCGTTCGGTCTCCTCCACCATCACCGATGCGTCTGCGCCGGCGGGCATCGGGGCGCCGGTCATGATCCGGATCGCCTGACCCGGCTCGACGGTTCGCGCGCTCGCCGCGCCCGCCGCCACCTCGTCGATCACCTCGAGCTCGATCGGCACGCTCTGCACGTCGGCGGCGCGCACCGCGTATCCGTCGACGGCGGAGTTCGCGAACGGTGGCACGTCCTCCGACGCGACCACGGCGCCGGTGAGTGCGAGCCCGAGGGCGTCCGCCAACTCGGTCTCCACGATCGGGAGCACGCGACACCGATCGAGGACGTACGCCCGCGCTTCTGCTTCGTGGATCACCACCTGCACGGTAGCGACGGCAGACTGGGCCGGTGACGTCGTATTCCCCGTTCTCCTCCGACGGCCACCGGGCTCGCTGGGTGGCGTGGGACGGCGACGGCGACGAAGAACTGACGCTCACCTGGGAGAACGAGGGCTGGACGGCAAGCGGCATCGTCAGCCGCGAGCGGGTGCAGTACGTGTTGCGACTGTCGGCCGCGTGGCAGGTGCGCCAGCTCCTGCTGTTTCGCGATCTCGACGAGCCCGACCTGTGGCTCGCCACCGACAGCCACGGACGGTGGGGCGAGATGAACGGCGCGCATCGCACCGACCTCGACGGCTGCACCGATCTCATGCTGCCGATCACCCCGTTCACGGCGACGTTGCCGATCCGACGACTCCCGCTGCTCGTCGGGCACACGGCCGAGATCTCGGTGGTGACCGTCGACGTGGAGACGTTGGAACTGAAGCCGCACGCACAGCGCTACACCCGGCTCGATACGCACCGATGGTCGGTGGGCGACGCCGATGGTCGGGTCGACACGTTCGACGTCGACGAGCACGGCCTGGTGCTCGATCTCCCCGACCGCTTCCGCCGCTCGATCTGAGCGGGGCGGTCGGTCAGCCCCGCCGTCACCTGCCCGCTTTCACCTGCCCGCTTTCACCTGCATGGGACCCCGATGCCGTGGAGCACCCAATCGGTGAGGTCGTCGAGCGCGGCAACACGCTCCGTGCCAGGCGGATAGCGCAGCACGATGTCGTGCACGGCAGCGTCGACCGCTGCCACCATCAGCGTCGCGCGGCGCTCGGGCACGTCACCCCGGCACCCCGTGCGCTGGAGGTGATCGGCCACGTGCGCGGCGATCGAGCTCGTCATCGCCTCGAACTGCGCGATCAGCTCGGGGGTGCGCGGCGCGTCCGTGTACAGCAGTGCGTGGAGCTGCGACGAGTCATTGACCTCGAGCGCAAGGGCGACGAGTGCTCGCACGACGTCCTCGGCCGACGGCGCGGCTGCCGCGAGCTGGGCGAGCGCTCGTTCGAACATCGCCGACGACGTCGCGAGGTGCCGCTCGGCCAGCGCGACGAGCAGGGCGTCCTTGTTGGGGAAGTACTGGTACAGCGACCCGATCGAGATCCCGGCCTCTGCAGCGACGTGATTCGTGGTGGTGCCGCGGTAGCCGCGCTCGTCGAAGAGGCGAGCAGCCACGTCGAGGATCCGCTCGACGGTCTCGGTCGAACGGCGCTGAGCAGGACGTTTTCTGGGCGCGGCGGCCCCCGCGGTGGCGCTCACGACGTTGGCAGAAAGCGAGTTGACAACATGTGAGCAATACTCGCATGTTGTGCACCATGATCACCGTCACTGTGCAGACCGAGCTCGAGGCACCGCCGCACGCCGTCTGGCGCGCCGTCCCCACCCCCGCAGCGTTCCGCCACGTCACCCGCGGCCTCATCGACTTCCAACCGCGCGAGGGACAGACCGATGAGTCGAAGCCCTGGGACACCGGGGGGTGGGTGGCCGGTCGCCTTCGCGTGTTGGGCGTCCCGTTCTCGCAACATCGCATCTCGATCGAGTCGATCGATCACGATCGACGCGTGCTGTCGACCAACGAGGGGGGCGGTCCGATACGCAGGTGGCGCCATCTGATTGCGGTGGAGGCCGTGCCCGGCGACGACCGACGCTCGCGCTACACCGACCGGATCGAGATCGATGCGGGTGTGCTCACACCGCTGATCGCTGGCTTCGCTCACGCGTTCTACCGGCTCCGCCAGCGGCGGTGGCGACGCCTCGCGCCGGTGCTGTCGGCGGTGTCCACCGATGCGAGCGCGTGGATGGCCCGGCACGAGGAGGCGTTCAACAGCGGGCGCTGGGACGACGTGCTCGACGACTACACGGCCGATGCCGTGCTCGAGGCGCACGTCGACGGACAGCGCTTCGAAGTTGCCGGCGTCGCAGCGATCCGCGACGCGCTTGGCCTGGCATCGCAGGCCGGCGTGCAGACCAGGGCGGTGCGGTGCGTCGCCGACGACCGGACCGTCGCGGCCCTCATCACCGACGAATCCGGTGAGCCGTACATGGTGTCGTTCTGGCACCTCGCTGGGCAGCGCATCGTGCGCGACGTGTCGATCGTCCTCGCATCGTCGCGGTCAGCGGGCTCGCCAGAGCGCCAGCAGCTCGGGCCCATCGGGTAGGTACTTCACCGCCTCGCGGATGGTGACCGGATTCATTCGCGCGAGGTTCGCTCGCACCCAGGGCGACACCAGCTCGGGGTGACGTCGACCGGTCTCACGTGACACCCATCCGAGCGCCTTTCGGATGAAGAACTCACGCTCGTCGAGCAGCACATCGGCCGCGCGCTCGAACCGATCCCACTCGCGACCCGCCTTGGCCAGATCGCGCAGACCGAGCACCGACGTGCGGCGCACCCACATGTCGTCGGCGTGCACCCAAGCCTCGAGGACATCGAGGGCTGCGGGGTCGGCCACCGCGATGCGACCGACCGCTGTGGTGGCGAGCCCGTCGACCAGGGCCCACGTGTGGCAGTGCCGGACGAGGTGCTCGATCCACGGCAGATCGGCGACCCCCCAGTGCTTCGGGGTCGCGAGGATCAGTTCGACGCCGAGCAACCGACGCTCGTAGACATCGGTGTCCCACAGCGCGTCGACGAGAGCGACCACGTCGTCGTGCGTCGGGCGGTTCGACTTCACCCACGTTTTCGCCACCGAACGCACGCCCGGCACCGACGATCCGAGGTGCACGTAGCTGCTCTTCAGGTAGGCACGCTCGGACTCGGCGCGCGCGGGGTTCCCCGCACGACGCAGCTCGTCGGTGAGCGCGGCGACGACGTCGGTCAGAGGCGTGTCTGCAACCATGCCCGCAGTTGGGGTCCGACGTTCGCGTCGGCGAGCGCGATCTCGACGTTGGCGGTGAGCCAGCCGAACGGCGTACCCGTGTCGAAGCGCAGCACGTCGCGCACCACGCCGTGGAACGGTGACCGCGCCGCCTGCGCCTTCAGCGCGTCGGTGAGCTGGATTTCGCCACCGGCGCCGGGCTGCACCCGCTCGATCTCGTCGAACACGTCGGCGGTGAGCACGTAACGACCGACGATGATCAGATCACTCGGCGCGTCGGCCGGCTTCGGCTTCTCCACCAGCGACCGGACCGGCACCACACCGTGCTCGTCGAGCGGGCCACTCGGATCGATCACGCCGTACGACCCGACCTGATCATTGGGGACCTGCTTGAGGCCGACGACGCTGCCACCCGTGGTCTCACACAGGCGCGCCATCTGGTCGAGCAACTCGGAGGTGCCCATCAATTCGTCGGGCAACAGCACGGCGAACGGCTCGTCGCCGACGGCCTCACGGGCGCACCCGACCGCGTGACCGAGGCCGAGGGCCTGATCCTGGTAGGCGAAGCTCACCTTCACGTCGCGACCGATCGACTCGAGCCGGTCGGCCATGGTGTCGCGACCGGATGACCGGAGCTTCGCGATCACCTCCGGTTGCGGCTGGAAGTAGGCCTCGATCGCAGGCTTGGCGTGGCTGGTGACGATCACCATGTGATCGACCCCGGCACCGACGGCCTCGTCGATGATGAGCTGCAGTGCCGGCGTGTCGATGATCGGCAACAGCTCCTTCGGCACGGCTTTGGTGGCCGGGAGGAACCGGGTACCCATGCCGGCAGCAGGAACGACGGCGGTGTGGACGCGCATGCGACGATGCTACGAAGTGACCGCTGCGAAGCGACCCCGGCTAGCCTTAGCACTCGCTGAGTTCGACTGCTAACCCCGCTCCGGAGCGATGACGATGCCCACCTACGTCTACAAGTTCATCGACACTGGCGAGACCATCGAGGTCCAGCAGGCCTTTTCCGACCCCTCGCTCACCGAGGCCGTCCACCCCTCGACGGGTGCGACGATGCCGGTGAAGAAGGTGTTCACCCCGGTCGGTGTCACGTTCAAGGGCGGCGGCTTCTACAAGACCGACAGCCGCGGCAAGTCGAGCTCCTCCACCTCGAGCACGTCGTCGACGGCCAGCACCAGCACCGGGACGGGCACCGGCTCCGATTCGTCGAGCAGCGCACCGGCCACACCGGCGCCAGCGGCGGCACCCAGCACCACGACGTCGTCCAGCGACTGACCGCCGCTACCTTTTCGCCTCACTCCTCCCCCACACTGGCGGGTCGTTCTCGGCCCGCATCACTGGCAGTTCCTGGGAGGCATCGTGCTCGCTGTGCACGTCCGTTCG
>JBMOFX010000099.1:0-9354 GCA_049318665.1 Ilumatobacteraceae bacterium
CGATGATCCGCTGGTCGTGGTAGAGGTCGTCGATGAACGCGTTGACCGCACGCAATCGCTGCACGAGCCCGGCTTCGATGCCACGCCACTCCGACGCAGCGATGACACGCGGGATGATGTCGAACGGCCAGGCCCGGTCGATCCCCCGGCCGTCGGAGTAGACGGTGAACGTGATCCCCATCGCGAGGATGTCGAGCTCGGCGAGGGTCTGCCGTTCCTGCAGTTCGGCGTGCTCGAGGGCTTCGAGTTGCTGCACGAGCGCACGCGCCGCGGGCCGCGGCGAACCGTCGGGTGCCATCAGCTCATCCCAGGCTCCTGCCTGGGCCCGCACGTGTGCCATCGTCACGCCCTCACCGTCGCTCGTCCCGATGTCGGGATCGTCACGACTCTATGTCGAGTGCGTGAACCGCGACCCGTTCGGTCAGGCGTTGACCTGCGGCTCCTTCGGCAGACCGAGCACGCGCTCGCCGACGATGTTGCGCTGGATCTGGCTGGTACCACCCCAGATCGTCTCGCTCCGACTGAAGAAGAACGCACTCATCATCGGGCTCACCGGGTAGCCCTCACGGCGCTTCTCGCGCGCCGTGCCCGGCCACGAACTCCCGGAGGCGACATCGACGAGCATCGAGTCGGCCCCGTGGATGTCGAGCGCGAGCTCCATCGCCGCCTTGTGCATCTCGCTCCAGAACATCTTGTTGCTGGCACCGAGCGCGATGACGCCCATGTCCTTCGAGCCGGTGAGCGTCGCCGACAACGAGCGCAGCCCGTTGACCCGCAGAATCTGGATCTTCGTGTAGTACTCGGTGAGGCCTTGACGCACCAGCGGATCCTCGATCGTGCCGTTGTCACGCGCCGCCGCGACGAGGAGCTTGTACTCCTCCTCGAACCGCCGGTACCCGGTGGTGGCGCTCATCCCACGTTCGAAGGCGAGGGTGGAGTTGGCGACCTTCCAACCGTTGTTGACGCCGCCGACCACGTTGTCCTTCGGGCAGCGCGCGTCGGTGAAGAACACCTCGCAGAACTCAGCGGTGCCGTCGGGTTGCACGATGCCGCGCACCTCGACCCCCGGCTGGTCCATCGGCACGAGCAGATAGGTGATGCCCTTGTGCTTGGGGGCGTCGGGGTCGGTGCGGGTGAGCAGGAAGCAGTAGTTGGCGTGATGTCCGCCGGTGGTCCACACCTTCTGACCGTTGATGACCCACTCGTCGCCGTCGAGCACCGCAGTCGTCTTCAACGACGCAAGGTCGGAGCCGCTGTTCGGCTCGCTGAAGCCCTGGCACCAGCGCATCGTGCCGTTGAGGATCCGCGGCAGGAACTCTTGCTTCTGCTCCTCGGTGCCCCACTGCAGCAAGGTGGGTCCGACGAGCGTGTCGCCGAAGAAGTCGGCGCGCAGCGGCGCCTTCGCACGTGCGAACTCCTCGCTCAGCACCACGCCCTGCATGGTCGTGAGCCCCTTGCCGCCGTATTCGGTCGGCCACGTCGCGCAGATCCAACCGCCGGCGAACAGCTTGGCCGGCCAACCCTCGTTGAACGCCTTGCGCTCGTCGCCGGACAACTCGACGACCTCACCTCGATCGACAGCGTCCATCCACCCAGCGGGAAGGTTGTCCTCGAGCCAGGTACGGATCTCGATGCGGAATGCCTCGGCGTCGGCGGGATAGGTCAGGTCCATCGTCCCAGTATTGACCCACGGGTCAAGGCAACGGAAACCGAACGGGTGTGACGCCCGTTCACAGCCCGTTCACAGGCGGCTGACACTCGGGAAACGAAGCCTGCCTACGGTCCTCGTCAATGGCGATGCCCGCTCCTGGTTCCTCGGTCGACACCCAGACCCACCCCCTCGGGTCGATGTCCCTGGGATCCCAGGAGCGGGCACTGCTTCAGGTGTTGGTCGCCAACCGCAGCCGTGTGATCAGCCGTCGTGAGCTGAGCCGGTTGGCCGGTCTCAACGGACTCAACGAACGGCGTTGCGACAGCCTCCTCGTCTCGCTCCGCCGCCACCTCGGCAGCGACGCGATCATCACGGTTCGTTCACGCGGCTGGATGTTGAACCCCGCGGCCGAGCCGGCCGCCGCGTCACTGCTCTAAGGTCCGGCCGAATGCTCGCCGCCGCCGGTTCCGTCGACCTCGCACGCCTCCTGCTCGACCTCCTGATCATCCTCGTCGTAGCGAAGGTGGCGGCGGAGGGGGCAGAGCGCCTCCGCATCCCGGCGGTGCTCGGCGAGATCGTCGCAGGCATCCTCATCGGCCCGTCGGTGCTCGGGCTCGTCGAATTGGGCGGCGATCGCGGCACGTCGATCGCGATCGTCGCGGAGATCGGCGTCCTGCTGCTGCTGCTGTCGGTCGGCATGGAGATGGACCTCGCGGAACTGGGCAAGGTCGGAACGGCAGCGCTCACCGTTGCGATCCTCGGGGTGGTGCTGCCGTTCACATTGGGCACCGGGCTCGGCCTTGCGCTCGGGCAGAGCGCGAACGCCGCGATCTTCTTCGGCGCGGCGCTCACTGCGACGAGCGTCGGCATCACCGCCCGCGTGTTCGGTGATCTACGCGCCCTCGCCACGATCGAGGCGCGCATCGTGCTGGGCGCGGCCGTCGCCGACGACGTACTCGGCCTCATCGTGCTCACCGTGGTGGTGAAGATCGTCGCCGGCGGCGGCGTCACTGCCGGATCGATCGGATCGACGTTCGGGCTGGCCTTCGCCTTCTTGCTCGGCACCGGGCTGCTGGCGATCTTCGTGGTGCCACGGATCTTCCGTTGGCTCGGTCGGATCGTGTCGTCGGGTGCCACGCTCGTGGTGGCGGCCTTCGCGTTGATGCTCGCGTTCTCATCGCTCGCCGATCTCGCCAAGCTCGCCTTCATCATCGGAGCGTTCATGGCGGGCCTCGCGATCGGGCGTACCGACCACCACGAACGCATCGCAACCGACCTCTCGGCAGTGTCGAACGTGTTCGTACCCGTGTTCTTCGTGAGCATCGGACTCCAGGCCGATCTCGCAGTGATGGCGAAGCCCTCGGTGATCGGGGTGGCGTTGCTGATGACCGTCGTCGCGGTGATCGGCAAACTGGTCGCGGGGCTCGGGCTGCGGGGACGTCGTGCCGATCGACTGCTCATCGGCATGGGCATGATCCCGCGAGGCGAAGTCGGTCTCATCTTCGCGGCGATCGGCTTGAGCAACGGTGTGCTCGACAGCGACGAGTACGGCGCGCTGCTGATCGTGATCCTCCTCACCACCGTGATGACGCCGCCGCTCTTGCGGCTGCGCCTCGGCCGTTCCGTCGATGTCGCTGACGTCGGGGGCGCGCTCGTCGCCCCCGACGGAGGATGGGTGGAGGTTGGTGATGACGAGATCGTGTTGCGCGTCGCCCCCGACGTGTCGGCCACCGTGCCGGTCGCCCTCGCAGCAGCGTTGGCGGCCGAGTCTGCTCGCCCATCGGAGCCGTTGCTCGAGTGGTTCGCTGCGCACCGAACGGCGCCGATCACGTGGCGTCACGACGACACGCCGGCCCTCGTCGATCTCCTCCGTGCCGACAGCCCCCGGGCGTGGCGGCTGCTCGACGTGACGGGGGTGCTCGAGCGCACGCTGCTCGCGGTGGCGACGGCCATGCGACGTCGCCGCGCCGACATGTCCGACCTCGACCCGATGGGTTCGCTCCGCTTCGCAACCGTCGACCGGCTCGTAGCCGCGCACCCCGACGCGACGCCCGAGCTACTGCTCGCCGCATTTGTCGCAGACGTCTGCCCCGACACCGACGGTGCGCTCGCGCTCGCGCAACGACTCGTCAACGATCTCGATGCCGAGCGGATCGTCGCGCTCACCGACGACGCACGCCTGCTGCACCGACGGTCACGTGACACGTCGGGTGTCGACGAGGCAGACGTGCTGCACGTCGCGACCCATTTGGCGAGCGCTGCCCACGCCGACGACGCGACCTGGCTCGCCCGTGCGCTCGGTGGGCTCAGCGCCGCCGCCGACGAGCGGCTCGACGCGCTCCACGCGCTCGTCCGCGACGCACTCGACCACCCCGAATTGGTGGGGAGTGCGGCGAGCAACCTGGCCGGCGCGCGACTGCTCGCGGCCCAGCACCTCCTCGACGAGCCCGGCCCCATCGAGCGTCTGCGCCACTCGTCCACGACGCACCTCCTCGCGCACGAACCCGAGGTGCTCGCACGCCAGGCCCGCCTGCTCGAGCCGCTCCCGCGCCCGGGTACCGTGCGGGTGGCGGTGACACCGACGGGTGAACCCGACCACTGGTCGATCGACATCGCCTGCCGCGACGCGGACGGATTGCTCGCCCGTCTGCTCGACGTGCTCGATGCCAACGGACTCCCGGTCGCGCGCGCCGACATCGCCACGTGGCCCGATGGCGCGGTGCTCGACACGTTCGTGGTCCGATCGATGCGCCGGCCTTCCCCGCGCGAGCTCGGCGATGCGATCGAACGTCGTCTGCGTGCTGGCCTCCCGACCGCGGCGCCCATCGCGGCGCACGTCGAGTTCGACAACGGGGCGCTCCCGTGGCTCACGGTCTGCTCGGTGAGCGGGCTCGATCAGCCCGAACTACTCCGCTCGCTCGCGCTGGCCTTCGCCCGCGCGGAGATGGTGGTGCACTCAGCGCGGCTGAGCGTGATCGACGGCAAGGTCGCACACCGCTTCGGTGTGACGGACCGGTTCAACCGCAAGCTCGATGGTGCCGTGATGGCTCGCGTGACCGCCGCGTTGGCAACCGGCCGCCGGCCGCGCACGCGCTGAATCGCCACACTCCCGAAACACGACGGCGATGGCCGGGAAACGTGTCCTTCCTACGGTCGCTCCGTCTCGTCCCAGCGCTGCGCCGAGGCTGCCCCTTACCCATCCATTGCTCCTCGGAGGACACAACGTGCGCATTCCCGCACTCAAGTACGTCATCGGCGGTCTCGTCGGTGCCTCAGTACCTGCCCTACTCGTCACCGGCTCGGCGTTCGCAGAGGACGCCGATCCGGTTGCCACCCTTGCCCAATCCACCAACCTCCTGTGGGTCGTCATCGGCGCCATGCTGGTGATCTTCATGCAGGCCGGTTTCGCGCTCGTCGAGACCGGCTTCACGCAGAAGAAGAACGCTGCGCACGTGATGAGCACGAACTTCGCCATCTTCGGCCTCGGCTTCGTGGGCTTCCTGTTCATCGGGTACCCACTCGCGTTCGGCGGGCTCGACACCAGCATCTACTTCGGGGATGGCGGCGCGGCGATGGGCGACGCCCTCGTCGGCAGTGGCAACTGGACGTTCCTGTACTGGGGCTACGAGCACCTCGGCAGCGCGGCCACGCCCGCACTGCTCGGCTTCTTCCTCTACATGGTGGCCTTCATGGACACCGTGGCCACCATCCCGACCGGCTCGATGGCGGAACGATGGAAGTGGAACAGCTTTGCGATCTGGGGGTTGTTCTGCGGTGCGATCTTCTACCCGCTCTTCGCTGCGTGGACCTGGGGTGGCGGCTGGCTGGGGAAGACATGGGACACGATGAGCCTCGGCGCCGGCTACGTCGACTTCGCCGGTTCGGGCGTGGTCCACGCCGTCGGCGGTGCAGCGGCGCTCGCCGGCGCGATCGTCCTCGGCCCTCGCATCGGCAAGTTCGCAGCGGACGGAACACCCAAGGCGATTCCCGGCCACAACATCCCGATGGCGATGCTCGGCGGCCTCATCCTCCTGTTCGGTTGGTTCGGATTCAACGCGGCGTCGACGTTCTCGTCGAGTGACATCCAGTTCGCCACCGTCGCCGCCAACACGGCCATCGCCGCAGCCGTCGGCGCCGTCGTGGGCATGATCTGGATCCAGCTCAAGACCGGCAAGCCCGATCCCGGCATGATGGTGAACGGCATGCTCGCCGGTCTCGTCGCGATCACCGCACCCTGCGCCTTCGTGTCGCCCTGGGCTGCTGCCCTGATCGGACTCATCGCCGCCATCCTCGCCATCGAGGCGGTGTACTTCATCGAGCGTCGCGGTGTGGACGACCCGGTGGGCGCCATCGCCGTCCACGGCGTGTGCGGCACCTTCGGTGTGCTCGCCGTCGGCCTGTTCGCGAACGGCACATACGGCGGAGGTTGGAACGGCTCATCCGTCACCGGCGTGGAGGGTCTGTTCTACGGCGATGCCAGCCAGCTCGGCGCCCAGGCGCTCGGCGTGGTCGTCATCTGGACGGTGATCTTCGGCTTGGCGTTCGCGTTCTTCTCGATCCAGAACAAGGTCACCAAGGGCGGTATCCGCCTGCCGGAGGACCAGGAGATCTCCGGCGCCGACATTCCCGAGATGGGTGTCGCCGGTTACAACGACTGATCAGTCAGCACTGATCCCATGGTCCACGGCCTGAGGGTCGTGTAGGGGCAGGTTCCCGGGTCGTTCCCCTCCACGGGAGGACGGCCCGGGGCCGCACCCAGACATCCTGTTCTACAGTTCTCTCAACGGAGGTTCTTCTGCAATGAAACTCATCACGGCCATCATCAAGCCCTTCAAGATCGACGACGTCAAGGATGCACTCAAGGCGATCGGCGTCCAAGGCCTCACCGTCGGCGAGGTCCGCGGCTTCGGCCGACAGGGCGGCCACACCGAGACCTACCGCGGCGCCGAGTACAAGATCGACTTCGTCCCGAAGATCCAGGTGGAGCTCGTCGTCGACGACGACATGGTCGACCAGGCGATCGACGCGATCCGTACCGGTGCGTCGACCGGCAAGATCGGCGACGGCAAGATCTGGGTGACATCGGTGGAGCGCCTCGTGCGCATCCGCACCGGCGAAGAAGGTTCCGCCGCCATCTGAGCGGTGTTCAGTGCGCGAGTGCCGCCGTCAGGGCGGTTCTCACTGCGTCGAGGTCGCCGGCCGTGAGTTTGCCGGCCGGCGACTCGACGTAGAACACGTCGACCACCTCGTGCCCGAGTGTGGCGACCTTCGCCGATCGGATGTCGTAACCAGCACCGGCGAGCGCGTGCGACAAGCGGTACAGCACGGCCGGACCATCGGGCGCGCGCACGTCGATCATCGTGCTCGAGTCGGAGGCGTCGTTGCTGATGATCACCTCCGAGCGGGGCGGCGCTGCGGCCATCGCGCGGCGGCGCCCGTGACTCTTGATCCGGTTCTCCAGTCGACTCTCGATGTCGATGTCGCCGGCAAGCACGCCGCGCAGGTCGTGTTCGACTTTCGGCCAGTTCGGTGAGCCACCCTCGATCCGCAGGATCTTGAACTCGTCGACCGCGGTGCCGTCGTCACCCGTGAAGGCATCGGCACTCACAACATCGAGTCCGTGCATCGTGAGCGTGCCGGCGATCGCGGCGAACAGGCCCCGACGGTCGCGGCTGACGGTGCGCAACACCTCGAACTCCCCGACCGGTTCGTGCTCGATGTGCACGCCACCATCCGCGGGCACGAGCCCTGCCATCCTCGCGAAGCGGCCGTCGAGGTCACGGGCCTCGGTGCGGGCCTCACCGCGCAGCGTCTGATCGACCACGCGAACCAGATCGTCGATGAGCGACCCCTTCCACGACGACCAGGCGGCGGGACCCGTCGCACGGCTGTCGGCAACGGTGAGCGCGGCGAGCAACTCGAGCCGCACCGGGTCGCCCACGGCGGCCGCGACGTTTCGGGCTGTGCGCGGGTCGGCGAGGTCGCGTCGCGTCGCGGTCTCCGGCAGCAACAGATGGTGTTCGACCAGCGACCTCAGGATCGCGACGTCGTCGTCGGCAAAGCCCATGCGCGGGCCGATGACGTCGATCATCTCCATGCCCACCTCGGTGTGGTCGCCGGGCGACCCCTTGCCGATGTCGTGCAGCAACGCCCCGACGAGCAAGAGGTCGGGGCGCGACACATCGCGGACGTGCTCGGTGGCGTTGACGACCGTCTGCAGGAGGTGGCGATCGACGGTGAAGGTGTGGAATGCGTTGCGCTGCGGCTTGCTGCGCACCGTGCGCCACTCGGGGAGGAATCGGCTGAACAGGTCGTAACGCTCGAGCGCCTCGATGGCCGGCACCATCGCCGGGCCCGCACCGAGGAGGCTGATGAACGCTCGCTGGGTGCGCTCGGTCCACATCTCCCCCGGCTCGGTGCCGCGGCTCGCCAACATCCGCAGCGACCGGGCGCCGATCGGCACGCCTGCGTGCGCTGCGGCCGCGGCCATGCGGAACACGAACGACTGATCGTCGACATCGGCATCGCGTGAGATCTGCGCCTCGTCGTCGACGACCGCCACACCGACGACATGGTCGGGCAGTGGCCGCCCGGCGCCACCGGAGCGTCCGTTGCGGCGCGACATGAGATCGATGCGCCGCCAGAACCGTTCGGCGGCCCACTCGATGGAGTGCGCGGATGAAGCAACCTGGTGCATGAGTGCATCGGCGTCGGCGTATCCGATCGCGTCGGCCACACGGTCCTGCTCTTCGAGCAGCAGCACGTTCGTCGCACGTCCCGTCGAGCGATGCAGTTCGCAGCGCACGGCGAGCAGCACATCGGCGGGCCCGGCGAGGTCGTCGAACGGTCCTTCGAACGCGATCGCCACCTCGGGCTGGCCGAGCGCCAGCGCCCACCGCATCGTGTCGTGGTCGCGCAGGCCGCCGCGGCCGTCCTTGAGATCGGGCTCGAGCCGCGATGCAACATCCCCCACGCGCTGCCACCGAATCTGCGATGCGTCGTAGAGCCGCTTCAGCCACATCGTTGGCTTCTTGCGCCACTGCGCAAGCGCATCGTGCTGCAACTGCTGCACCACAGCGGTGTCACCGGCGAGACAGCGCAGCCGCACGATCGACGTGGCGGTCTCGAGGTCGTCGGCGGCGAGGGACAGCAACGACTTCGTGGTGTGCACCGACGATCCGAGCTTGATGCCCGCGTCCCACAGCGGGTACCAGAGCGACTCGGCGACGTCGCGTACCTGTGCGTCGGTGACCCCCTTCGACGGGTGGACCAGCACGACATCAATGTCGCTCCCCGGGCTCAACACCCCGCCCGCGTAGCCGCCCGTCGCGACCACAGCCCACGAGGCCGGCAGTTCAGCGGCGAGGCTCTCGAACCACGAGTCGGCCTGCTGCGACAGCCGCCGCGCCAGGCCACGACCGGCGAGGTCGGGGTCGTTGATGAGCCGTGTTCGTGCTCGTCGGATCATCGTCGCGTCGACCGGCTGCACCAGCCGCACGCTACCGGAGGCCCCGGTGCCGCGTGGGTAGAGTCCGAGCATGACCGTGACCGAAGATGCCCCTGCGAAGACCGAGCGCTGGACGGCCCAGTGGAAGGAGCTCTACGCGGAGGTCATCACCACGGGCCTGTGCACCGGATGTGCCGGATGCGTGGTGACGTGTCCGCACGATGTGATCGGGTACGAGCACGAGGAGGGCAAGTAC
>JBMOFX010000100.1:0-9349 GCA_049318665.1 Ilumatobacteraceae bacterium
TCCTCATCCTCTGGGGCGACGACATCGGCTGGTGGAACATCAGCTACAACAGCCGTGGCCAGATGGGCTACCGCACCCCCAACATCGACCGCATCGCCAACGAAGGCGTGGCCTTCACCGACTACTACGCCCAGCAGAGCTGCACCGCTGGTCGTGCCGCGTTCATCACCGGCCAGAACCCGATTCGCACCGGCCTCACCAAGGTGGGCATGCCCGGCGCCGACCTCGGCTTGCAGAAGGAAGACCCCACCATCGCCGAGTTGCTCAAGCCGTTGGGCTACCGCACCGGTCAGTTCGGCAAGAACCACCTCGGCGACAAGGACGAGTTCCTGCCGACCATGCACGGCTTCGACGAGTTCTTCGGCAACCTCTACCACCTCAACGCCGAGGAAGAGCCCGAGCACCCCGACTATCCGAAGGACCCGGAGTTCAAGGCGCGCTTCGGCCCGCGCGGCGTGCTGCACTGCCACGCCGACGGCAAGGGCGGCCAGACCATCGAAGACACCGGCCCGCTCACCAAGAAGCGCATGGAGACCATCGACGACGAGGTCGTCGAGCACGCGCTGCGGTTCATCGACGAGGCGCATGCTGCCGAGGAGCCGTTCTTCATGTGGTGGAACACCACCGCAATGCACTTCCGCACCCACGTGGCGGAGAAGCACAAGGGCCGGAGCGGCCAGGGCGACTACGCCGACGCGATGGTGGCGCACGACGAGAACGTCGGGATCATGCTGAACAAGCTCGACGAGCTCGGCATCGCCGACAACACGATCGTGATGTACTCCACCGACAACGGCCCGCACTACAACAGCTGGCCCGATGCCGGCATCACGCCGTTCCGCTCCGAGAAGAACACCAACTGGGAAGGCGGCTGGCGCGTCACCGCGTTCTTCCGCTGGCCCGGCCACACCGTGCCCGGCACGGTGCGCAACGACGTCGTGTGCCACCAGGACGTGCTGCCCACGCTGCTCGCCTGCGCAGGTGAACCGAACATCAAGGAGAAGTTGCTCGAGGGTCACCAGGCCGGCGACAAGTACTTCAACGTGCACCTCGACGGCTACAACATGCTGCCGTACTTCACCGGTGAGGTCGACAAGAGTCCGCGCGACTTCTTCTTCTACATCAGCGACGACGGCGAAATCATCGCCATCCGCATCGGCGACTACAAGGCCGTGCTGATGGAGCAGCGGGCCACTCGTCTGCAGGCGTGGATCGAACCCTTCGTGAAGCTGCGCGCACCGAAGCTCTTCAACCTTCGCCAAGACCCGTTCGAGCGTGCCGACGAGAACTCCAACACCTACTGGGACTGGATGATCGACCACCTGTTCGTGATCTACAAGATGCAGGGACTGGTGGCAGCGCAGATCGAGGGCTTCGTGAAGTATCCGCCTCGCCAGAAGCCCGCGTCGTTCAACCTCGACGCGGTCCTGCGTCAGCTCGAAGCAGCCAACGACGGTTCAGGTCACTGACCAACTTCCGCGATCGTCAACCGGGTCGGGTGACGGCGTGCGGCAGGGTGTAGGTGTTCTCGAACTCGTCCTGCAGCACGACCGCCACGCCGACCGTGGTGTCGATCACCAGTTCCTCGTCGAGGATGCGCGTGCGGTAGGTCCACCCGTCGGGCATGCGTAACCGCTCGCCGAGCGTCAGCAGGCTTGCCTCCGACATGGTGGGGTCGACGCCGATGCACAGGGCTTGGAGCACGTAGACCGTGCCCTGCGGATCGACGAGTTCGTGCACCGGCTTGCCGGCGTCGAAGTAGAACGTCGCGCCTCGGTCGATGTGGCGGATGGTGTACGGCCCAGGCGCCGGATTGCTCCCCAGATCGAGCAGGGCGATGCGGCGCATCAACAACCCGTTGAACTCGCGCAGGACGGGCTCGACCGGCGCAACCTTCGTGCCCAGGCCGTCGAGCATCCAGTGCCGCGGGCCGTTCAGCTTCACGAACGCCGCGCCCATCTCGGTCGCGATATCGGTGGCCACCAGTGTGTCCCACAGTTCGGCCGGGCAGTCGTTGAGCATCTGGGTGCCGTACACCTCGGCTTGCAAGACGTCGCCGCGCGCGAACACGGCGAGCACCTCGCCGTACCGCACGCCGCGCATGTTGTCGATCAATCGCTGTGAGCTCATGTCCGGCACCGTACCCAACACACGGTGTGGCCGATCGAAGTCGGCGGCTACGACTTGAGTAGGGCGATGACGGGAAAGGCCGTCATCGCGATGCCGGCGATCGAGGTTGCCACGAGCGAGGCCCGGCCCGACCGGAACTCGCCGAGCACGTTTTGTGAGCGCGCCAGGATGATGATCAGCAAGATCAGCGGCGGCGCGGTGACACCGTTGAAGATCGCCGACAGGTACAACGCTCGGATCGGATTCACACCGAACGCGTCCATCGCGAGACCGATCGCCATCGACGCGACGATCACCCCGTAGAAGCCGGGAGCGTCGCGCAAGCGGCGGCTCAAACCTTCGTGCCAGTGGAACGCCTCGGCGACGGCGTAGGCGGTCGAGCCGGCCAGCACCGGCACCGCCAACAGCCCGAGGCCGATGATCCCCACGGAGAACAGGACCTTGGCGAAACTTCCGGCCAACGGCTCGAGGGCCTGCGCAGCTTGTTCGGCCGAGCTGATGTTGACCGGTCCCGATGCGCCGATGGTGACCGCGGCCGTGCACATGATCGCGAACATCGTGATGACGCCGGAGAGCATCCCCGTCCACACGTCGACGCGCATCGCGACGAGATGCGGTCGGTCGACCGGTTCGGACGGACCGTCGTTGCGCTCTTCGACTTCCTCCGACGCCTGCCAGAAGAACAGGTACGGCGAGATGGTTGTGCCGGCAATCGCGGTGAGCGCGATCATGGTCGCGGCGTCGAACTGGAAGCGCGGCACGAACGTTCGGGCCGCCACCGTCGTCCACTCGACGTGCACCACGGCGAGCACCAACACATACGACACCAGCGACAGCGCGAACCAGCGCAGCACGCGCGAGTAGCGGTGGTAGGGCACGGCGACCTCGGCGACCGCCATCACCACGGCGAACCCGATCACACCGACGGCCGCAGGCACCGGCACGAGTAGAGCCAGCGCGGCGCCCATCGACGCGAGATCGGCAGCGATGTTGAGCGTGTTCGCCGACGCCAGCAACACGACCGCGCCGATGAGCACCCAGCGCGGAAAGCGCTCGCGGATCAGGGTGCCCAGGCCCTTGCCCGTCACCAGTCCCAGACGTGCCGTTGCCTCCTGGACCCCCACGGCGAGCGGCAGCAGGAACGGCGCCATCCACAGCAGCGACAACCCATGCGCGGCGCCCACCTGTGAGTACGTGCCGATCCCGGACGGATCGTCGTCGGCAGCGCCCGTCACGATGCCCGGCCCCAGCCGCTTGAAGTAGCCGTGCCCCCGCAACGATCGCCGGCGCGCATGGTGCGTCCGCGGAGAGCGTGCTCGGGACGTCACCCCCGCATCATTCCACGCGCTCGTTGTCCCGCCCGCCGGTCCGTCGTGCTTGCGAATTTTTCGATTCGGTGTACAGTGACGGGCTGAGGAGGAGCCCCGACATGCCTACGCCCACGCTCGACCGAACGGTCCTGCCGCCGACCGAGTCACTGGACGAACTCGTCGCCATGCTCAGCCGCCCGGATGCCGAGCCCACCACGACCGTGTCGGGCCCCAACGGTGAGCAGCTGGTACTGCCGCCGGAGGTGTTCGAGGTGCTCCGTGGCGTCGTCGAGGCGATGGCGAGCGGCCAGGCCGTCACGATCGCGCCGGTTCACCAGCGGCTGACAACGCAGGAGGCCGCCGATCTCCTCGGTGTGAGTCGGCCAACGCTCGTGAAACTGCTCGAGGCCGGTGAGATCCCGTTCGAGCAGCCCGGTCGTCATCGCCGGGTTCGTCTGGCGGACGTGTTGGCCTATCGCAGTCGCGCCTCCATCGAGCGCCGAGCCTCACTCGACCGCATGGTCGAAATCGCCGATGCGGCCGACATGTACGAACTGACCGCGACGCCCAAGCGCACCCGCTGAGGCCCGTGCCGTTCGCCGACACGCGCGTGTCCCTGACTTATCGAATCCGCTAAGTTCATCCCCATGATCACGGGCGACACGCTGGCGACGTTGCGGCGACGGGCTCAACGGACGCAGGCCGAGGTGGCCAAGGCGACCGGCATCCCGGCGTCGGTGCTGAGCGCCTACGAACGGGGACGCCGCCAGCCCAGCCTGGCCAACGCATCACGCATCATCGATGCCCTTGGCTACTCGGTGAAGTTCGACTTCGTGCTCGACCCCGCCGAGCAGGCCCGCCGGCTCCACGATGTGCTCGAACTCGCGGAGGCGCTCCCGTACGAACCACGACCTCCGGCATCGGCCCGACGATGACGCCGCCGCCGACGAGCCTGATCGATCGCATCCTCGCGGTCTGTGAGTCGCTCGACCGATCCGGCGTGCCCTGGGCACTCGGCGGTGCGCTCGCTTTGGCGTACGCCACGAACGAACCGCGCGGTACCCGCGACATCGATGTGAACGTGTTCGTCGGCTCGGCGGAGGCACGTGTCGTGTTCGCCGCGCTGCCTGCTGGTGTCGCGTTCACCGAGGCCGACGTGGTCGAGGCGGGCACGCGCGATCAGGTGCGGCTGTGGTGGAACACGACGCCGATCGACGTCTTCTTCGCCGCAGATCCCTTTCACTTCGAGGTGGCCGGGCGCTGCCGTACCGTGCCGTTCGAAGGTCGAGACATCAGGGTGTTGTCGGCAGAAGACCTTGCGGTGTTCAAGGCGCTGTTCGACCGCACCAAGGACTGGGCCGACATCGAGTCGATGGTCGAGAGCAACGCCATCGATCTCCAGCTCGCCGCCGATCGACTCGCGGGCCTGCTCGGCGACGATCCTCGCGTTGCGCGACTACGAACCCTGACCGCCCGCTGAGGTTCGTATACGCGTCTCGGACACCGGGCCTCGGATTTGGAACGTAAAGGGCCTCGGATCTGGAAAGTAGCTCGACGGCGAGCGCCAGGGCCTGACCTCTTTCTGGACGGAAGCTGGTGCCGCCGTGACTGACCGAGTTGCCAATGTCATCGGTCTCGGATCAGTCGTTGCCGTCGGATCGGTTGTGTAATACGATTCGTCCGTGTGGTTGCACCACTTGTCGGCGAAACACGGCGTCGATCCGGATGATGTGCTGCACGCTGTGGAGTCGGCGCTCGTCGTGGCCGACGTCGGCGACGACGACTCGCCGCAACGAACGCTCGTCCTCGGCCCCGATCGTATGGGCAACCTGTTGGAAGTGATAGTGCTCTACTTCGACGACGGTCGCGAGATGGCGATCTTCGCAATGCTCATGCGAACTCAGTACCGAACGCTGCTCCCCAGGCCATCGGAGACATGACGATGATGACAAAGAAGAAGACGAAAACGTCCATGGTCGGCACCTCACGAGGCAGGCCCATCAACGACGCCGACATCAAGCGCATGGCAGCAGAGGCCGAAGCGGGCTACGACGTGGCCGAGGTGCGCCCCCGAGTAGGTCGCCCGTCGATGGGCTCCGGACCGGCCAGGGTCGTGCCGGTCCGTCTCGACCCTGAGTTGCGCGCTGCGGTCGAGGCGCGGGCCGCCGCCGACGAGACCACGACGAGCGAGGTCATCCGCGAGGCGCTCCGTCACTTTCTCCACGTTGCGTAACACGTGGGCGATGCTCGACGGCTGACGCGCCGTCAGTCGCCACCGTCGACGGAGGCCAGCGACACCGAGACGTTCTCGGGCAGCGGCGGCAGGCGCCGGGTGAGCAGCCACGTGATCGCGACGAACACGGCCGAGCCCCACAGCGCGAGATCGAGGCCTCCCCACAGGTACAGCACGCCCGACAGCAGCGTGCCCACCAGGCGTCCGGCGGCGTTGGCCGAGTAGTAGAAGCCGACGTCGAGCGCGACGTCGTCATCGTCGGAGTAGGCGAGGATCAGGTACGAGTGCAGCGACGAGTTCATCGCGAACACAACGCCGAACACGATGAGACCGCCGACCACCGCAATCGTGACCGCGACGTCGAACCCGACCGCAATCGCGATCAACGTGGTGACGCCACCGAGGATCAGCGCCCACCGCTGCGCAGCGCGGATCTCGTCGATCTGGGCGCCGCCGCGGGTGAGGATGCGCGGGGCGAACGACTGGACGATGCCGTAGCCGATCACCCAGATCGCGAGGAAGCCACCGACGCCCCGGTGCGACCAGCCGAGCTCATCCGCGAGGAACACCGGTAGCGCCACCACGAACCAGATGTCGCGTGAGCCGAACAGGAAGAACCTTGCCCCGGAGAGCCAGTTGATCGACTCCGACTTCGACAGGATCGACCGCAGCGGCGGCTTCTTCTTCGACTTGCCGATGTCTTCGTTGAGGAAGATCAACAGCACCACCACGGTGACGGCGAGCGCGCCGGCCATCGCCCACAGTGCAGCGTCGTAGCCGATCCACGACAGCAGCGCCGCGCCGAGGAAGAACCCGACCCCCTTCAGCGCATTCTTCGACCCAGTGAGGATCGCGACCATGCGGAAGAGGGCACCGTCGCCATCGCCCGCGACGGTCTTCACGGCGCTCTTCGAGCTCATCTTGGTGAGGTCTTTCGCGATGCCCGACAGCGCCTGCATCGCCATCACGAACGCCACGGAGAGCCAGCGCTGCCACGTCGGTTGCTCGAACGTGAGCGCAACCAACGCGACGATCTGCAGGCCGAGCCCCGCGACCAGCGTTCGGTTGAGGCCGCGCCGCGCGCCGACCCATCCGCCGAGCAGGTTGGTGAGGATCCCCATGAACTCATACGCGAGGAACAGGAACGCGATCGCGACCGGCGAGTAGCCGAGCTCGTTGAAGTGCAGCAGCACCAACATCCGCAGCGCGCCATCGGTGAGCGTGAACGTCCAGTACCCGAACGTGACCAGGACGTAGTTGCGTAGCCTCACGGCCTACACCGCAGTGTCGAGTGACGCAGCGACCTTGGCGGTCAGCTCGACCATCCGGAACGCGTAGCCGTACTCGTTGTCGTACCAGATCAGCACCTTCACGAGCCGACCGTCGACCACCATCGTGGACGGCCCGTCGACGATGCCGGAGCGGGTGTCGTTCGTGTAATCCGCGGACACCAGCGGCCGGTCTTCGAACCCGAGGATGCCGGCCAGCGGCCCGGCGGCCGCGGCGCGCAGCAGGTCGTTGATCTCGGCAACGGTGACGTCGCGCTTCATGGTGAACACCGCGTCGGTGAGCGATGCGTTCAGCAACGGCACCCGCACGGCGATGCCGTTGAGCTTCCCTGTGAGCTCGGGGTAGATCAGCGTGATCGCGGTCGCCGAGCCCGTCGACGTGGGAATCAACGAGTTGAGCGCCGAGCGCGCCCGCCGCAGGTCCTTGTGCGGCGCATCGACGACCACCTGCGTGTTGGTGACGTCGTGCATCGTCGTGATCGCCCCGTGCTCGATGCCGATCGACTCGTGGAGCACCTTCACCACCGGGGCGAGGCAGTTCGTCGTGCACGACGCAGCGGTGACGATCCGATGCACCGCGGGGTCGTAGAGGTGATCGTTGCAACCGATCACCACGTTGAGTACGCCATCGCTCTTCACCGGCGCCGCCACCACCACCTTGCGCACCCCCCGCTCGAAGTACGGCTCGAGCAGCTCGGCGGTGCGGAACTTGCCGGTCGACTCGATGACGACGTCTACCCCGAGCTCATCCCAGGGCACAGCGCCGAGCGTGGTGTGCTCGGAGAACGACACTGGCAATCCATCGATCACGAGCCCGGCCCCGTCGACCGCGACGGTGCCTTGGTAGCGGCCGTGGACCGTGTCGAACTCGAGCAGGTGAGCCGCGGTCGCATTGCCGCCCTTGTGTTCGTTGATGTGGACGAGTTGGAGCTCGGGGTGTTCGCGCAGCGCGCGCACGGCGAGGCGTCCCATGCGGCCGAAGCCGTTGATGCCGATGCGGGTGGGGGTGCGGGTGGTCATCGTGTTAGGCCTTCCGAAGTGGACGAGTGAGACATGAGCGACGCAATGCGCGCGTCGAGGTCGGCCACCACGCCGTCGAAGGCGGCGCGGGTGCCGGCCTCCACGGGGTCGGGGATCGACCAGTGCCACCAGCTCGGATCGGGATCGAGCTCCTCGTGCGCCCGATCGCAGACCGTGACGACCTGGGTGCCATCGGGGATCTCGCCAACCAGTTGCGGCTTCGCGTCACCGAGCGTCAGCCCGGCCCGACGGGCGGCGGCGACGGCACCGCGGTGCACTCGTGGCGCCGGATGTGTGCCGGCCGACTCGGCGGGTCGGCGCGTGCGTGCCGTCCAGAGTGCGGCGGCGAGTTGCGAGCGAGCTGAGTTGTGGCTGCACAGGAACAGCACTCGGCCGGGGGGCAAGGTGCCGTGGGCTTCGAGGTGGGCCAACGGCTCACGGACCAGTCGCACGTACTTGCGCCGCGCATCACCCGCCGAGACGAACCGCACGATCAGCCCGGTGTCCTCGAGGACTGTGAGGTGGTGCGCGAGCAGATTGGAGGAGATGTCGAGTCGTGCGCCGAGCTCCTTCGGTGACCGGTCACTCACCGCCAACTCGTCGACGATCGCGAGCCGCGCCGGGTCGCCGAGGGCCGCATGAATCGCAGCTCGCGCCACGAGGAGAGTACGCATGTCGCTGACCATAATCACTCAAGGATGGTTGACGCAATAATTCCTGAGAGGTCGTGGAAGCGCCATCACAGCGAAGCGACGGGCGTAGGTTGTCGGCATGGTCGACTCAGGCCGACACGTGTCGCAACGCAACGGTTGGGTTTGGTGCGCGGCCGCTGCGGTGCTGTTCGGTGCCGCTACCCCGGCAACCAAACTCATCGTCGATGACGTCGGCGCAGTCACCCTCGCCGGGTTGCTCTATCTCGGCGCCGCGTTGGCAGTGGCACCCTTCGCACTGCGCGAGCAGCGGCCCACGGCCAGCCTTACCCAGCGTTGGCGGCTGCTGGTCGCGGTAGCGCTCGGCGGTGGTCTCGCGCCGGTGCTCCTCGTGCTGGCACTCGACCGCACCCCCGCTGGCACGGTGTCGTTGTTGCTCAACCTCGAACTGGTCGCGACGGCGATCATCGCCCGCGTCTTCCTGCAGGAACACATCGGCCGACGAGCAGGCTTCGGCATCGTCCTCGTCGTGCTGGGTGGAGTGATCATGGCCGGCACATCTGAGGCGGGCGTCGCGTTCGGGGCCATCCTGGTGGCTGCCACGTGCGTGTGCTGGGGAATCGACAACGCCATCACCGCCAGCCTCGATGGCTACAGCCCCTCGCAGATCACCCTCGCCAAAGGCGTCGTTGCAGGCTCGGTCAACCTGGTGCTCGG
>JBMOFX010000101.1:0-9348 GCA_049318665.1 Ilumatobacteraceae bacterium
CCGTGAGGCCAAGCAATCACACTTCGAGCCCCGGCTCGACCGTCGACATAGAGGCAGCCATCGTCGAAGACGATCGACCCACTGATGCCGACGCCGGAGAGATCCCCACTGTCAGGTTCACGAAGAACGACGAGGATCGGCTCCATCGACGGGCTGCCGACGACAGTCGTTGCTCTGGCGCCGAGTTCCGCGTCGCGGCTTGCATCCCCGCATGCGACCATTGACGCGCACCACAACACGGTCGACACTGCGAACAGGCATGGCTTCGCGATGGATGCAGGGGACGTCGAATGCATCAATCAACCAATGCTCGTAGCGAATCTTCGAGCACCCCGAAGCCCTGCTGCCGCGCGATCGCCGCGACCACGTCCATCGGCGTCATCGGAGGTCGGCGCTTGCGTGTCGCCATCGTCTGCACTGCGATGGCCACAACGCTTGGCGCATCACCGACAAGTTGTCCGACCAACTGGGGAGGAGTGACGACGGCAACGCCATGGCGGGGTGCCCATTCGCCGCCGAAGTCACGCACGTTGTAGCTCACCACCACCGCCGCGCCGATGTGAACTGCGGCCGCTGCGACGTGCCGATCCTTGGGGTGGTTGTCCATGGCATCGACCAGGTGTTCATACCCTTCAACTGACGCGGCCGGGAATGCCCGACGCATTGCGCTAACCGTCCCCGCCTCGAACTGCGCTGGCTCGATGTCGGGGCGGTCACCGAGCACGTTTCGGGTCATTTCTTCGAGGATCGACTCAGTCCACCGCGGATCGAGCGCACCAAGAGCACCGAGCGTGAGCAGCAGATCTCTCAGCACGACTGGATACAACACGCACGCATCCAAGACGTGGGGCGGTGCCACGTCAGTAGCTCAGCCCGAGTTCCTCGTCGGCCTCGGTCAGCTCCCCGAGCGCCGCGAGCGTCGCTGCGCGCTGTTCGCGGTAGGCGAGCACGTCACTGGCCCGCAGCCGGCGATGGGTTCCGACCATATATGCCGCAAGCGAACCCTGGTCGATCAACCGCACCACGTACGTCCGCGACAACCCGAGCAGATCTGCGGCCTGCTGGGTGGTCAGTTCCGCGTCGGTGGGGATGACATGCACGGGCACCCCGCTCGCCAGATCGCGTAGCAACGATCGCACTGCCCTGCTCGCATCGTCAGGAAGCACGACCGTTTGGTCTCCCACGCGAACGCTTACCGACGACTGCTCGGAGTCGAGGGACGCCACAACAACACGGTCGCTCTCCTGCAGATCGAACACCTCAGCTCTCGACGCACCCATGCGGCAAGTATCATCCACAAACGACACAAACGCAACCACGTCGTCGAGGAGGGCGACCCAGCGGCCTACGGATGTGCTCGGCGGCGTCGTCCGATGAGGAGGAGCATCACGCCGGTCGCGAGCGCTGCCACGGCGGCGGTTATCGTGGTGCTGAAGTCACGTGAAGGTCTGGCCAGGGTTCCTCGGCGCCAGCGCGGTCGAGGACGGGCTCACTGCGAAGGTCTGGATCGACGCGTCAGCCGAAGCGGCCGATACGCGCGTCACGTGCGAAGGCACGACCAGCGTCACGACGACGGACGTCACCGCAACGAGTGCGACCACCAGTCCAACACGCACGGCGCGCGACCCCATCGCCGATTCACCCGATGTGTTGTGCATGTCCCGTCCTTCGGCCCCACCATCGACAACGCGCCACGTCGACGGCGCGACGAGCCCAGCGAGACCGTCCAGATGGAGGTGAAACACGCCACCATCAGGTCGTGGCGCGATGAGTCAGGGCTTCAAGAAGCAGTTGAACCAGGACACCGCCCGAGGTGATCTACGATCGCCGACGACGAGGCCACGCTGCCCCGCCGCACTCACGGAGGCTTGTTTGGCGACCGAGATCATCCTCACGGTGGACGATGACGTCGCCGTATCACAGGCCATCACGCGTGATCTCCGTGCCCGCTACGCCGACCGGTATCGCATCGCCCGTGCAACATCCGGCGCCGAGGCGCTCACCGCACTCGAGGAGTTCGCTCGCCGCGATCAGGCCGTCGCGCTGATCGTGTCGGACCACCGCATGCCGGAGATGACCGGCATCGAGCTGCTCGGCCAGGCGGTCCGGTTCGCTCCAAACGCGAAGAAGGTGCTCCTCACCGCATACGCCGACACCGACGCTGCGATCCGAGCCATCAACGAGATCGGTCTCGACCACTACCTCATGAAGCCGTGGGAGCCGCCGGACGAGCGGCTCTACCCGGTGCTCGACGAACTCCTCGACGACTGGCAGCGTGAGCACGGCAACCGCTTCGAGGGCGTGCGCGTCGTGGGCAGCAAGTGGAGCGAGCGGAGCTTCGACACGCGCATGTTCCTCGCCCGCAACCACGTGCCCTACCAGTGGCTCGACCTCGGTCGCGACGCCGAGGCCCAGCGTCTCCAGGGGCTGTTCGGCGCCCAGGGCGCTGCGGAGCCGCTCGTGCTGCTGCCCGATGGTACGGCGATGCACGGTGCCGACATGCGTGCGCTCGCCGATGCGCTCGGGCTGCACACCACCGCCGAATCGGCGCTCTACGACCTCGTGGTCGTCGGTGCCGGGCCCGCCGGGCTGGCCGCTGCGGTCTACGGCGCGTCCGAGGGGCTCGCCACCGCGATCATCGAGCGCGAGGCGCCGGGCGGCCAGGCAGCGCAGAGCGCTCGCATCGAGAACTACCTCGGCTTTCCCAACGGCCTGAGCGGATCGGACCTGTCCCACCGCGCCGTCACCCAGGCCAAGCGGCTCGGCGCCGAGATGGTGCTGGCCCGCACGGTCGTCGGGCTCGAGACGCGCGGCAACGTGCACGCGCTGCTGTTCGACGACGGCACCGCCGTCGAGACGCGTGCGGTGATCGTCGCGTCGGGCGTGTCGTACCGACTGCTCGAGGCACCCGGTCTCGCCGAACTGACCGGCCGCGGGGTGTACTACGGCGCGTCGGCCAGTGATGCCCCCGGCACCACGGGCGACGACGTCTACATCGTCGGTGCCGCCAACTCCGCCGGCCAGGCGGCGCTCAACCTCGCCAAGTACGCGAAGCGAGTGGTGATACTGGTGCGCGGGGGCTCGCTGGAGGCGGCGATGTCGCAGTACCTCGTCGAGCGCATCGTGAGCGCGGAGAACATCGAAGTGATGTTCCACACCGAGATCGCGTCGGGCACCGGCACCGACCACCTCGAGACGCTCACGCTGCTCGATCGCCAGACCGGCGCGACGCAGACCGTCGACGCGAACTGGGTCTACGCGTTCATCGGGGCGATGCCACGCACCGAGTGGCTCGCCGACGTGGTGGCCCGCGACTCGAAGGGCTTCCTGCTCACCGGGCCCGATGTGGCGGCGCACGACGGCACGTCATCGAGCGTCGAGGGTCCCACCTGGCCACTGCAGCGCGCACCGTTCCTGCTCGAGACGAGCCGGCCCGGGGTGTTCGCCGCAGGCGACGTGCGGCTCGCGTCGATGAAGCGCGTCGCCTCTGCAGTGGGCGAAGGCTCGAGCGCTGTGAGCAACGTGCACATGTACCTCGAGACGATCTGATGAGCATCGACTCGCTCCGCACCGCCTTCCTCACGCGCGACCTCACCGACGACCAGCGCGCCGAGCTGTGGGCCGCCGGCGAGGAGCTCGACTTCCCCGGCGACACCGAGTTGTTCGTCGAGGGCAGCGCAACCGATCACTTGTGGGTGCTGCTCGACGGCCGCGTGCGGCTCACGCGGCAATCAGCGGGCGACACCGTCGAGGTGGCCACGATGTCGAACCCCGGTCAGTGGGCCGGCGGTCTGCGTGCGTGGGCCGACGCCGATGCAGCGGCATACCGCGCCACCGGCACGACGGTCGGCCCGACCACCGTGTTCCGGCTTCCGTCGGCCGACCTGGCTCGCCTCGTCGGTACGTGGTTTCCGTTCGGCAAGCACCTCATCACGGGCATCTACCAGACGATCAGGAGCATCGAGGCCACGGCGCGCCAGCGCGAGTCGCTGGTCGCGCTCGGCACGATGGCGGCCGGTCTGGCGCACGAGATCAACAACCCGGCGTCGGCGTCGCTGCGTGCGGTCGAAGCGCTGCGGGCGACGTGCGACGAGATGCTCCAGTCGCTCTCGGCGCTCGCGACCATGACCATCTCGGCGGAGCACTTCATGGCGCTCGACGGCCTGCGTCGTGACCTGCTCCAACGGTCGATCCCCGAGGGCGACGCGCTGGCGATGATGCAGCGCGAGGACGACGTCGGCGCGTGGCTCGAACGTCACCGGGTGGAGCGTGCCTGGGAACTCGCCCCCGAGCTCGCCGCCGTGGGAGCCGACGCCGCATGGCTCACCGCCGTGCACGCGGCCGTCGGCGACGGCGCGCTCGCTGCGGCGCTGCGGTGGGCGGTGAGCACGTTCACCAGCGGGCGGCTGCTCAGCGAGCTGACCGACACGACCAAGCGCATCTCCAACCTCGTGCAGGCGGTGAAGAGCTACTCGCAGCTCGACCGCGCCGGCCACGACGACTTCGACCCGCGCGACGGCCTGGAGAGCACGCTGGTGATGCTGAGCGCCAAGCTGCACGACGTCGACGTGGTGCGCGACTACGCAGACACCCCTCCGGTCTACGGCTACGCGGCCGAGATGAACCAGGTGTGGACGAACCTCATCGACAACGCGATCGACGCGATGAGCGGTGCGGGCACGCTGCGCATCGCGACGTCGGTCGACGACGGCTTCGTCCGCGTCGACATCGGCGACACGGGAACCGGCATCCCCGACGCCGTGCTCGACCGGATCTTCGAGCCGTTCTTCACCACGAAGGACGTCGGCAAGGGAACCGGCCTCGGCCTCGACATCTCCCGCCGGATCGTCGTCGACCGCCACGGCGGCACGATCACCTTCGACTCCACGCCGAACGGCACGACCGCGCACGTCCGCCTGCCCATCAGCTCCTGAGCTCGGACGCCAGCACCCGCTGCAACCTGTAGCCCAGATCTGCTGCAATCTGTAGCCCAGATGGTCTGCAATGTGTAGCCTGACACGATGGTTGCCTACCGACCCCGCGTCGTCGACGCCCTGCTGGCCGACCGCCTCACCTCCGCCGGGGCGGTCTTGATCGAAGGCCCGAAAGCGTGCGGCAAGACATTCACCGCCGAACAGCAGGCCGCCAGCCGGGTCTACCTCGACACCGACGAACAGGCGCGCGGAGCGCTGCGGGTGGACCCGAGCCTGGTCCTCTCCGGAAATCCACCGCAACTCGTCGACGAGTGGCAGCTCGACGCAACTCGCGTGTGGAACCACGTCCGCTCCGAGGTCGACCGCCAACAAGGCACCGGGCTGTACATCCTCACCGGCTCCGCAACTCCGTCGAACGACGCCCGCCGTCACAGCGGCGCCGGTCGCTTCGCTCGCCTGACGATGCGGCCGATGAGCCTGTTCGAATCCGGCGATTCGACCGGCGAAGTGTCGTTGGCGGCGCTGCTCGACGGACACCGGCCGACCACCAAAGCCACCGAAGTGACCGTGCCTCGCTACGTCGAACTGGTCGTTCGTGGGGGATGGCCGCTGAACCTCACGCGTTCGATCGCGGCGGCGGCTCGGGCCAACATCGACTACGTCACCACGATCACCGAGGTTGACCTCCCAACCATCGACCCGGCCAGGCGGCACCCCCGGCTGGCGCTGCGGGTCCTGCAGGCACTCGCCCGCAACATCGGGATGGAGTACGTGGTCACTCGGATCGCTCAGGACGCTGCCATCGACGACTCAGACATCGCTCGGTCGACCATCTACGACTATCTGGCACCGCTGGAGCGGTTGATGGTCGTCGACCCCTTGGAATCGTGGTCGTCACACCTGCGTTCTCGCGCTCGTTTGCGCACCTCGTCTCGAGTGCAGTGCTGCGACCCGTCGATCGCGGTCGCCGCGCTGCGCACCGGATCGGACCAGCTGCTCGCCGACCTGAACTACTTCGGATACCTGTTCGAATCGCTCGTCGTGCGTGACCTGCGAGTGTTCGCCGACGTCGTGGATGGCACGGTGCAGCACTACCGCGACTCTGACGACCTCGAGATCGACGCGGTCGTCACCGCTGGCGACGGACGCTGGGCAGCCTTCGAAGTGAAGCTCGGCCAGGCCGACATCGATGCAGCTGCCGCCAACCTGCTGGCGTTCGCTCGAAAGGTTGACACGACCAGGGTCGGCGAACCGGCGACACTCGCCGTCGTGACCGCTACCGGGTACGGCTACACCCGACCTGACGGGATCGTCGTCATCCCTGCGGCCACCCTCGGCCCCTGACCGGTCGGGGTCACCCGACTCGCGCTCTTGGGAGTCGACCGTGCTTCGTGTCGAGGATTCTTAGAGGATGTTCGTTGCTGCGATGGGATCCGGCAACTCGAGCCATCGCAGCAAACCGAACGCGTAGGCCGGGTCGATGAACCCGAGACGCGTCACCACCACGTCGCCACCGTCTGCCGACGACGGGCCGGCGAGGTGGTGGACAACCATCAGCCGACGGCGTGAATGCGGTTGCGCAGGCCGGCGAAGTACGCATCGTCGGCCGTTGGCCCTGGTGTCGATCGGGCCCCTTCCTCGAGTAGCGAACGCAACTTCTGACGGTTCTGGTCGCAACGAATGAGCTCGCGAACGTACTCACTGGTCGAGCCGTATCGGCCGTCTTCGACCTGCGCATCCACGTAGGCCCGGAGTTCCTCGGGGAGCGACACGTTCATCGTCGACATGCCGCAACACTACGGCGTCGTGGCAAAGTCTGCCATCGCTGCGCTCCGGACGCCCCGGGGGTGCGCCAAGGCCAGAGCGGATCCCGTCCATCGGCGGTGTTCCAACGCGTCGAGCCGTCGGCACGATCGCTAGGGTCGCCGGGGTGCGAGTCGGGATCGTCGGTGGCGGGATTGGCGGCTTCTCCGCGGCGCTATCGCTGGCACGGAGCGGCCACGACATCACCGTCTTCGAGCGCGCCGCATTACTGAGTGAAGTGGGCGCCGGCGTGCAGATCAGTCCGAACGCATGGCGGGTGCTGAACTGGCTCGGATTGGGCGACGAGTTCGCCGACATTGCCGTGCTCCCGACCCGCGTGGTGCTGCGCCGCTGGGAGGACGACGCGGTCATTCGCGCCACCGATCTCGATGCGGAGATCACGGCCACGTGGGGTCTTCCTCTCGCCAGCGCGGCGCGTACCGACCTCATCGAAATGCTGGGCGCTGCCGTGTCGGCGGCGTCGAACATCGTCGTGCACTATGGGCGGCGCGTCACGAGCGTGGAGCCGTTCGACGGCGAGTCGACCATCACGTTCGCCGACGGAACGGTGTCGACCTTCGATGTGGTCGTCGGCGCGGACGGCATCCACTCGGTGGTGCGGCCATCTGTCGGCAGCGCGGACAAGGCCCGCTTCAGCGGCTCAGTGGCGTACCGGGCACTCGTGCCACGCGACCTGGTCGAGGACCTTCCGGTGGAGACCACGAACCGAGTGGGACCCGACTGCCATGTAGTGAGCTACTTCATCGGACGCGGTCGCAGCCACCTGAACCTGGTGTGCATCTCTCCCGAGGACACCTGGACCACCGAGTCGTGGACCGAGCCGGGCACACTCGATGATCTTCGTGCGCGGTTCGAGGGATGGTCGCCGCAACTGCAATCGATCCTGGACCGCGTGCGAGAGCCGGTGTTCCGATGGGCGCTCTACGACCGCGAACCCATCGAGCAGTGGGGCGTTGGCACGACAACGCTGCTCGGCGACGCCTGCCACCCGATGCTGCCGTTCATGGCACAGGGCTCGTGCCAGGCCATCGAAGACGCGGCGGTGTTGGGACGTTGCCTCGAGGAAGCCGATACGGGCAGCGCCGCAGCATCACTCCGCCGATACGAGGCTGCCCGTCAGGCACGAACCGCGCAAATCCAGACGGCGTCGTTCGGGAACCGCGACCTGTTCCACATGCCGGACGGACCGATGCAACGCGATCGTGACGAGTTCCTGGCCAGCGGCATCGGTGGCCTGTCGATGCTCGATTGGGTCTACAGCTACGACCCGGTGACCGCCGAATTGCCGCATCGCCCGTAACGTCGCCGTGAGTTCGGCATCGCTACCGCGCCAGAACGCATCGTGACACTTTCCGTACATGGATAGTGTCAGAATCCATCAGCGCCGACAGGAGCTACACTGGCCGCGTGAGAGTCAGCGGGTTGAGCACCGCCACTGGAGTGAGCGTCGCAACGCTGAAGTACTACCTGCGCGAAGGCCTGCTGCATGGGGGCGCAGCGACGGCGGTGAACCAGGCGCAGTACGAGGAGTCGCATGTGCGCCGGGTGAAGCTCATCCGGGCACTCATCGTGCTCGGCCGCCTGAGCATTGCCGAGGTTCGCGAGGTGCTGGTGGCGGTCGACGACGAGTCGCAGTCACTGCACGACGCATTCGGCGCCGCACAAGATGCCATGGCCCCCGATGCGTCGAGCGACAGCGAGTGGCTCGACGCGGCGCTCGCATCGGTCGATGCCTTCCTGGCGCGCAACGATCTGTACGTACGGCCCGAGTCGCCGTTGCGGACGACGCTGGCCGAGACGCTGGTGTGGCTCACCGAGTTCGGCTGGGGTCTGCCCGGCATCGTGGTCGACGCAGCCGTGTTCGACTCGTTGGTGCCCGGCCTGAAGGAACAGGCCGAGTTCGAGATCTCGTCGGTGCCGCCCGACGCCGATCGTACCGCGCAGGTGGAGTTCACGGTGGTGGGCACGATGGTGTTCGAAGTGGCAGCGGCGGCCATTCGTCGCATGGCGCTGGAAGATGCCAGCGCCAAGCGGTTCGGGCCAGTCGGCTGAGCCTGTGATCTGTCGAACTCCAGGCACATTCGAGCGAGAAGTACTGTCGCACCATGAGCGACTGGCACTTCCTCGTTGACCGCAACAACTACCGCACGACCAGAGTCGTCGAGTTCACTCCCGCTTCGCTCGGCGAGGGGGAGGTACGACTGAAGGTGGACGCTTTCGGGTTCACCGCCAACAACATCACGTACGCGGCGGCCGGCGACATGATCGGCTACTGGACGTTCTTCCCTGCCCCTGATGCGGGCGACGACGTGAAGTGGGGCCGTGTGCCGGTCTGGGGCTTCGCCGATGTCATCGAATCACGCTGCGACGGTGTCAGCGAGGGCGAGCGCCTGTTCGGATATCTGCCGATGTCGACCGAGTTGGTGATCGCGCCCACGAAGGTGTCGACCGGATCACTGACCGATGGTTCCGCTCACCGCGCCGGCCTGCCGGCGGTCTACAACAACTACGAGCGATGCTCCGGCACACCTGGCTATCGCGCCGATCTGGAATCCGAACAGATGGTGTACCGCCCCTTGTTCTTCACGTC
>JBMOFX010000102.1:0-9265 GCA_049318665.1 Ilumatobacteraceae bacterium
GACGACGTCGTTGTTGAGACGGCTGATCAGCGCACCGGTCTGCGTGCGAGTGAAAAACGCAACCGGCATCCGCTGGACCTTTGCGAACAGCGCGACACGCAGGTCGTAGATGAGGCCTTCGCCGATGCGCGCGCTCCACCACCGCTGGACGATCGCGAGCCCGGCATCAGCAAGGGCGGCCGCGACGACCACCAACGCGAGGATCGTGATCAGGCCCTTGTTTTCCTCCGGGATCGCCGTGTCGATGATGGCCTTGAAGGCGAACGGCGGTACCAGCCCGACGAGCGCTGAGACGAAGATCGCGATGAGGAACCAGATGATCGTGCTGCGGTACGGCTGGGCGAAGGTCCACGCACGACGGAGCGAAGCGCTCTGCAACGTCTTGCCCTTCACGGCCTCGCTATCGCCGGGCATCATCATGTGGGGACCCATTCGCATGGCGATCACGATACGGGCGAACCCACTTCGCGGCCCTCTGGGCTTACGCTCGCACCCCATGCGAAGCCGTGTTGTGGTCCTCATCGTCGCGGGTCTGGTGCTCGGAGCCTGCACCAACAACGGTCCGTCGGCCATCGAGAGCCAGGTCCCGTCGACGAACGCCGATGGGACGCCGGCGATCTCGTGGACCGCAGAGAAGGACGGTGTGCAGAACGGCACCCTGGTCGTGCCGATCGACTACTCGCAGCCCGACACCGGCAGCATCACGCTGTTCATGGTGCGCCACCTCGCCACCGACCCGTCGAAGCGCATCGGAACCTTGCTGATCAATCCCGGCGGACCAGGTGTCGGTGGCTCCGACTACGCGGCGGCCGCCGATCAGCTCTACAGCCCGACGCTGCTGTCGCACTTCGACATCCTGGGGTGGGACCCACGCGGCACGGGCCAGTCCACACCGGCGATCGATTGCATCGACGACTACGACCGCTTCTACGCCAGTCCGGACATCACGCCCGACGACGACGCCGAGCGCCAGCAGATCGTCGATCTGGCCGAGGAGTTCCAAAACGGCTGCGTCACCAAGACCGGGGACGTCCTCCCGTTCGTTGGTACCAACAACTCGGCGCGCGACATGGATGCGATTCGGCGTGCGCTCGGCGAGGCGACGATCACCTACTTCGGCTTCAGCTACGGGAGTGAGTTGGGCGCCACCTGGGCGACCCTGTTCCCCGACACTGTGCGCGCCGCAGTCCTCGACGGCGCCGCGAACCCGAATGCCTCGTTCACCGATGGCGCGCTCGCGCAGACCACAGGCTTCGAGGACGCGCTCAATCGTTTCCTGGCCGATTGCAGTGCTGACGACACGTGCGCGTTTCACAGCGACGGCGATGCAGAGGGTGCCTTCGACATCCTGATGACATCGCTCGACGAGCGGCCCATGCCATCGGAACGGGGCCGTCCCGACGTGAACCTCACGGTCGCGGTGCAGGCGTCGGCCGTTGCGATGTACGACGAACAGCTGTGGCCGACCCTCGCCGAAGCCCTCGCTGACGCTCGTGACGGTGACGGCGACGGTCTACTCGCGCTCTTCGACCAGTACTACATGCGCGGCAGGGATGGCACGTACCCCAACGACAACGAGGCGTTCCAATCGATCTCGTGCATGGACACCGAGGAACGCCTCACGGTCGCCGAAGAGGACGCACTCGCCTCGACGTTCCGAGACGCCGCACCGCGCCTTTCGCCAGGCACCACCGGTTCGTACTTCTGCACCTTCTATCCGGCAGCGACCGACCCCCGGGCGGCGATCACCGGCAAGGGTGCCGGGCCGATCCTGGTGGTGGGCACGACGGGCGATCCGGCCACGCCGCTGTCGGACACCGAAGTGATGGCGACCACGCTCGACCAGGGCGTGCTGCTCGTCGTCGTGGGCAACCAGCACACGGGCTATGGAGTGAACCAGTGCTCGTACGACGCGATCGACGGGTACCTCGTCGACCTCACGGTGCCGGAGACGGGGACGCGCTGCGGCTGAGCCGACGCCTCACGCGCTGAACACGGCCCACCACATCCCGAATCCCACCACCGCGGTCGGCAGGGCCAGCCACATCGCCAGGCGCAGGCCGAACCCACGGCCGCCGGCCGCTGTGGCCAGCACCACCTTCACCACCGTGTTGACCGCCAGTGCAGCACCGACACCAGCGATCGCGGTGGCCTGTCCGATCGCGCCACTGGCGGCGAGGCTGACCACGCCGATCGACGCGGCGTGCGAGTCTGCCAAGCCCGCCACGGCCGCCGTCAGGACCGCGGCGCCACTGCCGAACTGATCGGTCAGCGCCGCCGACACCACCAGCGTCGCGGTCAATACCGCAGCGATCAGGATCGATGCGCGGAACTGCAGCGGGCGCCCACCCGTGGCAGCGAGGGCGTCGCCCGCGGCGAGACCGGCCTCGTCGGGGACCTGACGACGCGCCACCACGACCGACTCGATCGCGAGCACAGCGGCACCCAGCGCGAGCGCCGGCGCCATCGCCCGCCACACTGTCGCATCGACGACCGCCGTGATCGCGAGCACCTGAACACAGGTGGCCACGCTGGCGGCGAGCGCGCCCGACAGCGCAGCCGAGGCGGCGCCCGGGTTGGCGCGCGCGGTGCGCGCCATCACGGCAGTGGCGGCAGATCCGGACACAAACCCACCCGCCAGGCCGGTGAGCGGCAATCCACGACGGGGGCCCAGCACCCGGGTCGCGACGTACCCGGCCCAGCCGATCCCGGCGAGCACGACCACCAGCAACCACACCCGGTGCGGGTTGATCACGCCCCATCGGTCGATCGAGTGCTGCGGCAGCAAGGGCAGGACGATCACGGCCATCGCGACGAAACGCAAGGCGTCGTCGACCTCGACGTCGGTCACCACGTCGCGCAGAACGTGCCGCACACGTTCCTTCTGCTCGAGGAGCAGTGCCGCTGCGACGGCGATGCCAGCAGCGACGACCATGTCGGACTGGGCGAGCGCTCCGAGCAGGAACGCCATGAGCGCGGTGGCCTCGGTGGTCATGCCGCGGTGCACGTCGCTCGTACGCCAGTACCCCACCACGACAAGGAGACCGACCACGGCGAGACCGACGGCGACGACGACGGGTGCCACAGCGCCGGCCAGTGCACCGCACACTGCGATCACCGTGAAGGTGCGAGCACCGAGGGCCGTCGCCTGCTCGCCCTCGCGCCACGCATGACGCTCACGTTCGAACCCGAGCACGAAGCCGATGGCACTCGCCACGACGAACGGCTCGACGGCGATGGCCATGACGTCAGTGTGGACGGTCAGTCGGCCGCACGACCACGGCCGGAGGTCCCGGAAGACGCAGAACGCCTCCCGTTTCCGGGAGGCGTCGGCGTTACTGCGATGGCGGAAGGGGTGGGATTCGAACCCACGGAGGCCCAGAAGACCTCAACAGTTTTCGAGACTGTCCCATTCGTCCACTCTGGCACCCTTCCGGGACGGGAGACTATCGGGATGCCGATGGCGCGAGACCGCCGAGACATTTTCAGTCAAGGAACGTGAAGAATGTCCGATATCTGAGACGTGACCACTTCGCAGACCACCTGGCCCGTCCGCCCGCTGCACGACTTCGAAGCCGATGGCCCGCATCCCGTGTGGAGTGTGCTCGAAGCCGCCTCAGCTGCAGGTTTCAGCGGTCGTATCACCCTTGCGCTGGGGACCACTGTCCGGGTGCACCTGCTCCGCGGCACGGTATACATCGCCGAACACGACAGTGACCCCTCGATCGGCGAACGACTCGTCGCCATGGGCGTCCTCACCCGGGAGCAGATCGAGCGCGGCACGGTCGAGGTCGGCAGCACGCGCAACATCGGGCGCCTCTTCGAGCGGGTCCCCGAACTCGATCGCGATCGCGTCGAGCTCGCCCTCGAGATGCTCACCGAGGACACCGTCGCCTCCATCGCCGACCAGTTCGCGGCTCGGGTGCAGTTCGGCACCATGGTCCACCACCCGAGTGGCGTGGTGAAGTGGCAGCACCCGACTGCCGGCTCAGCCGGTCCGGCGTACGCCGACGATGTTGTGGTCACCGCCCAGTCGCCCGCACCCGCACCCGTCGCCGCTGCAGTAGCGGCACCGGCACCCGTCGCGGCACCCGCACCCATCGCGGCACCCGCACCCATCGCGGCACCCGCACCCATCGCGGCACCGGCGCCCGCGCCGGCCCCGGCACCCGTCGCTGCACCGGCACCGGCACCGGCTGCGGCACCGGCCCCCGTCGCTCCCCCTGCGGCCGTCGCAGCGGCGTCGGAACACCCGGTTGGAAACCCAGAGCGCTCTTGGCTCCGCTCGCTCGAACCGGTTCATCAGGTCGAGCCGTCCGTAGAGCCGGCACCGTTGTGGTCATCCGCCACAGAGATCCTGCCCGTCGTGCCGACTACACCCATCGCCGCAGCACCCACACCCGCACCGGTCGCGCACGCACCCGCACCCGCACCAGCGCCAGCCCCTGTCGCCCCGGCTCCCGAGGTGGCGATGACGTGGGCCGACGAGCGCCCCCTCACCTGGGCATCTGAGCCGGTCGCCACTACTGACGCCGGCCGCCCGACGGCCGCAGCACCCCGCCCGGCTCCGTTGCACGACCTGATGGCCGACCTCGACCTCACCAGCATCCTCACCCAGGTCGCCGAACCGACAGGGCCGGCGCCTCGCTACGTCGACCCCACCGACGACGTGCGCGCCGCTGTCGACGCTGCGATGGCGAGCATCCAGGCTGCTGCCCGTCAAGCCCCGCCGATCGACGTCACCATCACACGGGAGAACGCGATCGTCCCGGCGCACGCTCCGGCGTCTCCCGCGCTCCTCGCAACACCATTGCCCAACGACGAATCAGACCGGGCCGCGTTCCGCAGGCTGCTCGGCGGTGCCACCGCCTGATCGACGGCGAGCGCTGAAGAACGCCTTCAGCAACGTCGACGACTCGTCCGCCAGGACGCCAACTTCGATCACGGCGCGATGGTTGAGCCGGGCATCGTCGGCGAGTCGGAACAGGCTCCGTACAGCACCAGCTTTCGGATCGGCCGCCCCGTACACCACTCGACCCACCCGGGCGTTCACGATCGCACCCGCGCACATCGCGCACGGCTCGAGCGTGACGAAGAGGGTGCAGTCGTCCAGTCGCCAGTGACCCACCACCGTTGCTGCGTCGCGTAGCGCGAGCACCTCGGCATGAGCGGTCGGGTCGCCCGTCAACTCCCGTTCGTTGTGCCGCGCTGCGATGACCTCGCCGTTGCGTACCACCACGGCACCGACGGGCACGTCGTCATGTTCTTCCGCCGCTAGCGCCTCGCGCAACGCCCGCCGCATCGCGACCTCGTGATCGCGGGGCTCGGGCTGCGTGCTCATCTCGCGGAGGGGGTGGGATTCGAACCCACGGAGACTTGCGCCTCACACGCTTTCCAAGCGTGCCGATTCGGCCGCTCTCGCACCCCTCCTTCACCGACGGATGCCGGTCGTCCCGTCGCAGGGACGCCCGGCAGGCTAGCGGTCGGCCCGAGCGTTCCGATAGCCTCGGCCGAGCACCCCGCTGGGTGAGGTGACGGTCGGGTCCTGTGCGACGGGTAGCCGGGAATCAGGTCAGGTCCGGGAGGAAGCAGCCTTCAACGGTGTCGCCCGTGTGCCGCAGTTCGCCTGGCCGTCACCTCAGTCAGCGGGGTGCATGCGCGGCCAGCCGCACGGCTCGGTCGTAGAGGTTCGGCGCGTTCAACTCGGCAGCGATCGCCTCGAACGCCGGGGTCGGACCACGCCAACGCCACTCGTCGACGGTGCCGACCTCCACGTCGGTCTCGACCGTGGCAATCCGACGGAACAACAGAGCCAACTCGAGGTTGGTCCGCAACGTGACCGCGAGCTTCTCCGCACCGCGCAGGCCGGGCAGCTCCCAGTCAGCCGAGCTCGCCGGGATGCGATCGATCGATCCCCATCGCGCGAGCACTGTCGCCGCCCCCTTGGCGCCCCACCCCTGCAACCCGGGGAAGCCGTCGGCGGAATCGCCGACGAGTGCGAGGTAGTCGGCGATCGACGACGGTGGCACGCCGAACTTCGCGATCACGCCAGCCTCGTCGACGATCTCTTGCTTGCGCCGGTCGAACTGCACCACACGTGTGCCGCGCACGCACTGGCCGAGGTCCTTGTCGGGCGTGAGGATCAGCACCTGCTCGACCCGCGGGTCGGCGTCGGCCACGGCGGCGCCGGCACCGAGCGCGTCGTCGGCTTCGAACTCGACCATCGGCCAGACGGTGAACCCCGCCGCCTCGAGCGCACGCTCCATCATCGGGATCTGCTCGAGCAGTTCGGGCAACATCCCCTCACTCGACTTGTAGCCGGGCCACAGATCGTTGCGGAAGCTCTCGATCACGTGGTCGGAAGCGACGGCGACATGGGTGGCACCGTCGGCAACGAGTTGCAACGTCGAACCCACCACACCGGCCGCTGCTGCGCCACGCGCGAGTTGCTCGTGGTGGCGCACCATGCCGAAGTGCTGGCGGAACAACTCGTAGGTGCCGTCGATCAGGTGGACCTTCATGGTGGCTGCCATCTTGCCCGACCAGCGCGGGCCGCTACGGTCTCCGCCCGTGGCTTCACTCCCCGACACCGTTCGCGACGCGCTCCGACCGATTGCGCGACGGCTCGGCCTCGCCGCGCCATCCGGCCAATGGTGGCGCGCCCGCACCCCGCACGGGACTCCGCCGTCCACCATCGAGATCGCCGGACCGGTGTGGTGCAACATCTGCCGTTGGCGCGGCCCGGCGTTCGACGGCGATCCGCACTGCGAGTCGGCGGTCTGCCCCCAGTGCGGTTCGATCGCCCGCGATCGGTTCCTGCACTGGTGCTTCACGTCGCGGACCCCCGACCGGCAGGGCGCACGCATCGTCGAGACAAGCCCTCGGCTGGGCCGGCAGTACCGCGACCTGATGAAGCGGTGGTACGCACACCGCACGAGCGACTTCGATCTGAGCATGCACGCCGGCGACATCCAGCTCGATCTGCAAGCCATCGATCTCCCCGACGCGTCGCTCGACGTGGTGCTCACTGCGCACGTCCTCGAGCACGTCCCCGACACGCGCCGTGCGCTCGGCGAACTGCACCGCGTCGTCAGGCCCGGCGGACGCGTCTACCTCCAGATCCCACTCGTCTACGGCACCACCATGGTGCCGACCACACCTGAGTTCCACGCCGACAACACCCCGGTCTTCTTCAACTTCGGGTGGGACCTCACCGACATGTTGCGCGAGGCAGGATTCACGACCACGGTGCTCGTTACCGACGCCTACCGGCGGCTGCTCACCAGCGGTGAGCCGGGGGTCTCCAACGGCGACGGATTCAACGTCGACCAACTGGTTGCCGCCGCACGACCGGGAGATCTCACCGTGGTGGCAGACGACGCGCAGTCACGGCTGATGGGCTTCGAGCCCCCCTACCACTTCTCCACCTGGGAGTGCCTCCGCAACTGAGCCCGTTCAGTCGAACGCGGCGGGGTCCTTGATCGCGTCGGCGATCGCGGCGGCGAATCGGAACGCTCCGCCCGACCACACCGGGCACGGGAGCCGGTCGGGAACCGGACAGAAGTGGACGCCGTCGCCTCGCACGACCGTCGTGCCGTCGGCATCACACTGCTGATCGAAGAACTGGCACGGGAGCCGATCCGTGAACTTCCCATCGGGGGTCTCCACGGCGGCACCTGCATCGACGAACCCGACGTACCGTTCGTTGGCAGCGAGCGATCGGTACACCTCGTTGATGCCGTCGACCACGGTGTCGGCGTCGAAGATGGGCGCACGATACGGCTGGCCGACGAGCACCACCCATGCGCCCGCATCACGCGCGTTCCGCACGATCGTCACCGCATCACGTCGGTACGCGTCGACCAGCGCGGATCCGGCCAGGTGACCGCCGTTGCCGTCGGACATGCAGTCGGTCAGCGAGTTCCCGGTGAACTGCACGACGACCACGGAGCCGCGGTCGGCATCGAGGTCGCGCTCCGCCCAGTCGCACGGGGCTGTGCCGCCGAAGTAGCGGTTCACCGCGGGCATCGACGGCAGGAGCATTCCCAGCACCGGTGCGGTCTGTTCCGCCAGCGAGTCGCCGACGATCACCATCTTCGTCGTGGGAGCCGGAGCCGGGTCGCCGAAGAAACCACCGTCGGTGGTGGTGCACCCGATCGCGACCACGCTGAGCAGGACAACTGCAACCTTCCGGCGAGTCGAAGTCGCGAGCCGGACGATTCCCACGCAACGACGGTATCGCTCACCGAATCGCGCCGTCCGTCGCGCATCACGCGGTCGAGATGCGTGACAGCAGGGCATGGGGACGGGACTGTCACCAGGGTGATGGTGGATCCAACCCTCAGCCCGTCGGGCGCGAACGATCTGCAGCGGCTCGCCACGGTGATCCTGCAGGCCGTCGAGCAGCAGCTCAACCGCTATTTCACGGCAGCATCGGCGCGGATCGACGGCGTGGAACAGCAGCTCCGGTTGCAGGCCGCCGCTCCGCCACCTCCGGGACGAAACGGGGGACTCGACGCCGAGACGATGCTCGAAGTGCGTCAAGCGTTGCGCGACGACCTTCAGCACGTGCTCACCGAAGTACAGAACCGGATGCAGCAGCTCCGCACCGCGGACGCCCAACTCGTTGAGCAGATCAACACGCTCGGCATGCGGGTCGTCGCCACCGCAGACGCACTGTCACAGCGGATCGACACGGGTGATCAGCAGGCCGGCCAGCGTGTCGAGGCACGCCTCGACACCTTGCAGCGCGCCGTCGGAGCGACAGTGGAGGAAGTCCTCGGCCGAGTCGACGACCGTTCGACGCTGTTGCTCTCGAAGATCGAAGCCGTCGACTCGGGCGCGACCGATCGCGTCCTCGCTCTCGAGCAGCGCCTCAAGGACGACCTCGGTCGAAAGATCGCCGAACTCGAAGCGGGGTTCGGTCGAGCCGCCTCGGGCTTCGACGAGGCGATGGTGACGCTGGCTCAGCGAATCTCCGAGATCGACTCACGCGTGATCGGACTCGAGGAGACCATGCAGAGCGTCGCCGCGAGCGTCGCTCGGGTCGACGCGTCTGCGATCGAAGCGGTCCGTCACGAGGCCTTCACAGCACGAAACGACGTCGAGATCATTCGTGCGCACATGGCGCACGCCGAGGCAGGCCTCAACGAGCAGGTCGCCACCACGGCACGCCGCATGCAGCAGATGGAAGTGGAGTTCGCTGCCGCGATGGATGTGTCCGCTGCCGTGCAACTCGAGCGTCTCGATGAGATCGAGCGCCAAG
>JBMOFX010000103.1:0-9264 GCA_049318665.1 Ilumatobacteraceae bacterium
AGGCGCTCGAGTGCCCGACGATGCTCGAGAACGGCTTCGGCGAGCACAACATCCAAGGCATCGGCGACAAGCACATCCCGCTCATCCACAACGTCACCAACACCGATGTCGTTGTCGCGATCAGCGACCGCGCCACCGACGAACTCGACGTGCTGTTCAACACGCCGGAAGGCCGCGAGTACCTGGTGCAGCACAAGGGTCTGTCGCCCCAACTGGTGGCGACGCTCGAGCACTTCGGCTTCTCCGCCATCTGCAATGTGCTGGCCGCCATCAAGACCGCCAAGCTCCTCGGCCTCGGGCCCGACGACGCGATCGTCACCATCGCCACCGACGGCGCGGGCCTCTACCCGAGCGAGCGCGCGAAGACGCTGGCGCACGACTTCCACGACGACTTCACCACCGTCGATGCGGCCGAGGTGTTCGGCGAGCATCTCGCGCACGTGGGCACCGACAACATGATCGATTGCACCGAGCGCGACCGGAACCGCATCTTCAACCTCGGCTACTACACGTGGGTCGAGCAGCAGGGCACGCCGTTCGAGTTGTTCGAGGCGCGTCGTTCGCAGACGTTCTGGCGCGGGCTGCGCCGCTACCTGCCGGTGTGGGACGAGATGATCACCGAGTTCAACGCCCGCGTCGCCGCCAGCTCGTGAACGTGATCGGGTGGCGCTGCGCGGTCTGCGGCGCCGAGGTCCCGATCGCGGCGGTGCATCCGTGGCGTTGCCCGCGCAGCACCGACGACGACCGCCATCACGTGCTGCAGGTCGTGTCCGCCGGGCCACTTGCGCCGGCGATCGACGACCCGAACCCGTTCATCGCCTACGACAGCCGGCTGGCGTGGGCTGCCTTCGCGAACGCTCACGGGATGGATCGCGAGGCGCGCGCATCGCTCGTACGCGAACTCGACGACCAGATCGCGGTGGTCGCCGGAACCGGATTCGTTCGCACGCCGATGGCGCGCGCCGACGCCCTGTCGGATGCGCTCGGCTTTACGGCAAGCGGCGGCATCTGGGTGAAGGACGAGACCGGCAACGTCGCCGGGAGTCAGAAGGCGCGACACCTCGTCACGATCTTGCTCTCGCTGCGTGCCGCCGAGGAGCTCGACCTCGCGGCCTGGGGTCGCCGTGCCGATCGGCCGCCGCTCGCGATCTCGTCGTGCGGCAACGCGGCGATTGCCGCGTCCACGCTCGCTGCGTCGGTGGGGTGGCCGATCCGAGTGTTCGTGCCACCGTGGGCAAGCGTCACCGTGCTCGCGATGCTGCAGCGACTCGGCGCCGACGTGCAGGTGTGCCCGCGCCTCGACACCGATCCGCCCGGCGACCCGTGCATCCACCGCTTCCGCGAGGCCGTTGCCGCCGGCGCGATTCCGTTCGGCGTGCAGGGCCCCGAGAATTCGCTCTGCCTCGACGGCGGCCGGACGCTCGGGTGGGAATTGCTCGATGCGGGCGCTGCCGCCGGCACCGCGTTCGACGACGTGTTCGACGACGTGTTCGTCCAGGTGGGTGGTGGCGCGTTCGCCGCGTGCATGGGGCGTGCGCTCATCGACGTCACCGACCAGGGTGGACTGGCGCCGCGTCTTCGGGCGGTTCAGGCCGAGGGCTGCGCCCCGCTCGCCGGTGCATGGCGTCGCGCGCTCGCGCTCACCGGCGGAGCCGGCACGGCTGCCCAGCACTGGGACGAGTGCATGCGGGTGTGGGGGAGCGACGGTGAAGCCGAACCGGCATCGCTCGCCGACGGCATCCTCGACGACGAGACCTACGACTGGATCGGCATCGTGCAGGCGCTCGTCGCGACCGACGGCGATGTGGTGGTGGCATCCGAGGCGCAGGTCGTCGAGGCCCACCAATTGCTGCGCGACACGACCGGGATCGACGCGACGGCCACCGGCACGGCCGGGCTCGCCGGCGTGCTCGCCGCTCGATCGGGCGGCGACGCTCGCGTGGCGGTGGTGGCGAGCGGCGTCACCCGGTACTGAGCGTGTGCGGGACGGGGTCGAGCTTGCCGGATTCGACGTCGTAGACAAAGCCCGAGATGTGTTCCTTGAAGGTGATGAACGGGCTCAGCTCGAGCCGTTTGATGCTCTGACGAACATCGTCGTAGGGATCGAGGAACGACTCGAGCGCCCACCACGGCCGGATGCCGCACTCGCGTTCGAGTTCTTGCTTGAACTCGTCGACGCTCACACCTTCGAGGCCGCAGTTGGTGTGGTGGATGAGGATGATTTCGCGGGTACCGAGCCGGCGCTGCGAGAGCACGAGCGAGCGGATCACGTCGTCGGTCACCACGCCGCCGGCATTGCGGATGATGTGTGCGTCGCCCTCGTTGAGTCCGAGCAGGTCGAAGATGTTCATGCGGCTGTCCATGCACGCCACGATCGCCAACTTGCGTCTCGGGCGTACCGAGACTCCCTCGTGGTGCGCGTTCGTGGAGTAGCGCGCGTTGTTGGCGAGGAGCTCGTCGACGCAGGGGGAGAAGTCGGGTTCGGTCATGAGTGCAGCATCCCCGGGCGACATCGGTAGGGCATCGGCAGGGCACGACGACGGTAGCGTGTCGATATGCCCTCGACCGAGTTCCCGTACCTGCCCACTGCGCTCGACTCCGGCTTCGATCCGCGCTCCGATGTGTTCAACCGGCTTCTCAAGAACCGCGTGGTCATGCTCGGCACCGACGTCAACGACGAGATCGCCAACTCGCTGTGCGCGCAGCTGCTCTACCTCGAGGGTGAAGACCCCAACTCCGACATCTGGCTCTACATCAACAGCCCCGGCGGGTCGGTCTACGCCGGCATGGCGATCTACGACACGATGCAGTTCGTCGGTTGCGACGTTGCCACGGTCTGCATGGGCATGGCGGCCAGCATGGGCCAGTTCCTCCTCACCGCCGGTGCTGCAGGCAAGCGGTTCACGCTGCCGAACGCGCGAGTGATGATGCACCAGCCGCTCGCCGGCCTGCGCGGTCAGGCAGCCGACATCGCCATCCAGGCCGAGCAGCTCGTCTACACCAAGCGCCGCATGGCCGAGCTCACCGCATTGCACACCGGCCAGTCCGTCGAGAAGATCCAGGCCGACGCCGAGCGCGACCGCTGGTTCACCGCTGAGGAGGCCCAGGAGTACGGCCTCGTCGACAAGGTGATCGTGAAGCGCGGCGAGATCCGCTGACGCCCGGTCAGGTTGGCGGCGTCGTCGCCGTCACGGGGTTCGTCGCTGGCGGCGGCGTGCCGATCGCCGTGCCGCACGTCTGCTGCGTGTACTGCTGAATACGGGTGGCCGCAGGCTGACTCGACAGCGCTGCATCCTTCGCCTTCGCGAGTGATGCCGGATCACTGGGGATCACGGTCGACGCAGTCTCCAGGCTCGCGATCATGGTGGCCCACTCGGGTTCCACTGCCGCCGGTGCCTCGGCGGCAACGGCGCGGTACGCGTCCATCGTGCGGAGCACGTCGTCGGGCGTCGCGATCGCCGGCGTGGCGATCAACCCCAACTGTCGCCCGACCTCGGCGCAGTACCGGCTCGTCGTCCGGCTCGGCTCGCTGCATCCCGCCAGCGTCGCGGCCGACGTCGCAGCCATCGTGATCCCGATGACCATCGCACCGGCGATGGCGCGACGGGGCGCGTGACGACCGGGCATCTGCCCAGTCTCGCACGCGAGTTGCGGTGGGCGAGGTCGCCGATACCCTGCCGCTCGACGTCGGGGAGCCGTCACCGCTCCCTCCCAGTACTCGTGACACCGGCACGCCCGGTCCGTCCCTGGGAGGTCGACATGATCGCCGCCATTCCGTCCGCGACGCTGCTCGGCGTCACCGGGCAACCCGTCACCGTCGAGGTCCACGTCGGCATGGGCCTGCCCAGCTTCCAGATGGTCGGCTTGCCCGACAGCGCATGTCGTGAGGCGCGCGACCGGGTGCGTGCCGCGGTGCTGTCGAGCGGACTCGTGTGGCCGAGCCAACGGATCACGGTCAACCTCGCACCGTCGGGCATCCGCAAGCTCGGGTCGGGCCTCGACCTCGCGATCGGGGTGGGGGTACTCGTCGCGTCCGAGCAACTCGAACCCGAGCGCATCGAAGGTCTCGCGTTCCTGGGTGAACTCGGCCTCGACGGCACGCTGCGCGCGCTCCCCGGCGTGGCGCCGATGGCAGCGTGCCGGAGCGACTTCACGGTCGTCGTCCCCGACGGTTCGTGGCACGAGGCAAGCGCGGTCTCGTCCGGTGAGGTCCGCTGCTCGTCGTCGCTCACGGTCGTGATGCACGCGCTCACCGGTGGCCGGTGGCCCGACCCGCCGCCCGGCCCCGACGCGTCGGCCGACCCCGTGGTGCCCGACCTGTGCGAGGTGCGCGGCCAACCGTGGGCCCGACTCGGCCTCGAGATCGCAGCTGCCGGCGGTCATCACCTGTTCATGGTTGGTCCGCCCGGCTCGGGCAAGACGATGCTCGCTCAGCGTTTGGTCGGGCTGCTCCCACCGCTCGATCCGGTCACTGCGCTCGAAGCGACGATGGCGCACTCGGCAGCCGGCCAGCGACTGCCACGAGGCGGTGTGGTGCGGGTGCCACCGTTTCGTGCGCCGCACCACTCCAGCTCGATGATCTCCCTCGTCGGAGGCGGCACCGCCAGCCTGCGGCCGGGCGAGGTGTCGTTGGCTCACGGCGGTGTGCTGTTCCTCGACGAACTGGGGGAGTATGCGCCGTCGGTGCTCGACGCCCTTCGGCAACCTCTCGAGGAAGGGGTGATCCGCGTCGCCCGCGCGCAAGCCAGCACCACGTTGCCGGCGCGCTTCCAACTCGTGGCCGCCACCAACCCCTGCCCGTGCGGAGGCGGGGCGCCCGGGTCATGCGAGTGCGACGAAGGGGCGCGGGCTCGGTACTTCCGTCGTTTCACGGGCCCGCTGCTCGACCGATTCGACTTGCGCGTCGGGGTCGAGCGCACCGCGGTCGACGACCTCATCGGCACCGACGACGCCGAACCGACCGTCGTCGTCGCAGCCCGGGTCGCAGCGGCACGCACCCGTGCGATCGAACGCGGCGGACTGCTCAACGCCGCGCTCGGACCGAGCGCGCTCGACCGGCTCGCGCCGCTCACTCCGGCGGCGACGCAGCTACTCCGCGGCGAGCTCGAACGCGATCGCCTCACCGGGCGGGGACTGCACCGCGTGCGGCGGGTGGCGCGCACCATCGCCGACTTGCAGGGCGGACCTGAGTTCGTCGACGACGAACACATCACGCTCGCGCTGCAACTGCGCGTGCGGGTCGGACGCAGCGTCGGCCGAGGCGCGGCATGAGCGGCCCGCCGCCCGAAGCGCATGCCGCGGCGTTGGCCGGGTTCTCCCACATGACCGTGCACCGGCTGCTGGCACTGCTCCGTCGGCACCACCCGATCGAGGCGTACGCCGTTGCCGTGGGCGACGCCCGACCCGCGCCGGGGTCACTGATTGAGAAGGTGCTCGCCAATCCGGACGTGCGCGGCGCGTGGGCGGCGAGCGCACGTCGTGTGTCGCCGGCCGAGGTGTGGGACCGTTGCCGGGCGCTCGACATCGAGGTGTCGGTTGTCGGCACGGCGGCCCACCCGGCGCTGCTCGCCGATGATCCACTGCCGCCCCCGGTGCTGTTCAGCCGAGGCGATCGGGTGTTGCTCGACGGTCGCCGCGTCGCAGTGGTCGGCACGCGCAACGCCACGATGGTCGGTCGCCACCTCGCCCGCCGATTCGGTGACGAACTGGCGCACGCCGGTGTTCACATCGTGTCGGGCCTCGCGAGGGGCATCGACGGTGAAGCGCACCGGGGCGTGCTGGCACGACGGCAACCCGGCTCGGGCCGTCCGATCGGCGTGGTCGCGTCGGGTCTCGACGTGGTCTACCCGCGCGAACACCGCACCCTCTGGGACGAGGTCGCCTCGTACGGGTTGCTCGTGTCGGAATGGCCACCCGGCGCCGAGCCGGCCGCCCACCGCTTTCCCCTCCGCAACCGGATCATCGCCGGTCTGTCGGAGATCGTGGTGGTGGTCGAGTCTCGCGAGCGCGGTGGCTCGCTCGTCACCGCCGACCTCGCCGCCGAACGGGGGGTTCCGGTCATGGCCGTTCCGGGCAGTGCGGCCAATCGAGCGGCGATGGGGGTCAATGCACTGCTGCGCGACGGCTCGGCGCCCGTGCTCGACGCAGGTGACGTGCTCACCGCGCTGCAGCTCGATCACACGTTGCAGTTGCCGTTCGCGACCGAGCGGCGGATCACACCGCGACGTGACGATGTCGCCAGTTATCGCGCGTGCCAGCAGCGGGCGAGCACGGTCGATGGTGTCGCAACCACGCTCGGTCGATCACCGATCGAGGTGGCGATGTCACTCGCGCGCCTCGAGCAGGGCGGGTGGTTGGCGCAGTCGGACGGCTGGTTCGAGGTGGTGGGGTCACCACTGCCATGACGGATCGCCATTATTCTCCGCCGTGTGCCCGACCCGATCGACCCCAGCTGGCGCGTCGACGACTTTGCCGCCTCGCTCACCGCGGCGTCCGGACACACCGTGTCGGCCTACCGCAGCGACGTACACGCCTTCGCCGAGTGGGCCGAGCGTGGTGGCGTGCGGGCACCCGATGGGGTCGATCGCTTGCTGCTGCGGCGCTACGTGGCGCACCTCACCACCAGACGGCTCGCGAAACGGACCATCGCGCGCAAGGTTGCCGCGCTGCGCAAGTACGGCCGTTGGTTGATGCGGACGGACATCGTGCGGGTGGATCCCACGTCCTCATTGCGCGCTCCCGCCGGCGACGGACGGTTGCCACGTGTGCTCTCGGACCCGGAGATCACCGGGCTGCTCGATGGTCCGGCACCCGACGACGAGCCGCTGTGGCGTCGACGTCGCGACGACGCCGTGCTCGAGGTGCTCTACGGCAGCGGCGTGCGGGTCAGCGAACTCTGTGGCCTCGACCTTGGCGATCTGCGACTCGCGACGAAGGCAGGTGGCATCACGGTGTGGGGCAAGGGCTCGAAAGAGCGGGCCGTGCCGCTGAGCGAACCGGCGGTCGACGCGCTGCGCGCGTGGCTGCAGGTGCGCCACGAAGTGGTGCCGGCGGAGACGGGGGCGGCGGTGTTCGGCAACGAGCGTGGGCACCGCCTCACCCCCCGCGACGTCCGTCGGATCATCGACCGTCGCGCGGTCAGCCCGACCCACCCGCACGCGCTCCGTCACTCCTTCGCCACACATCTGCTCGACGGCGGGGCAGACTTGCGTGTGGTGCAAGAACTCCTCGGACATACCGACGTGTCGACGACGCAGCGGTACACGCACGTCAGCAACGAGCGGCTCCGTCGCGTCTACGCAGAGGCACACCCGCGATCGTGAGTGTCGGCGTCGACATCTCGGTGTGGTGGGACCGTTGGTTCGAGTCGCGCGACGCATTGGCGCGCGACCGCATCATCGAGCACTACTCGCCGCTGGTGAAGTTCGTCGCGGGCCGTGTCGGTGCCGGTCTCCCGTCGTCGGTCGACACCGGTGACCTGATCAGCGCCGGTGTGTTCGGCCTCATCGATGCGGTTGAGCGGTTCGATCCGGAGCGCGGCGTCAAGTTCGAGACGTTTGCCGTCCCGCGTATCCGCGGCGCCGTGTTCGACGGCCTTCGCTCGCTCGACTGGGTGCCGCGTTCCGTGCGCAGCCGTGCGCGCGAGGTCGAGACTGCCTTCGCCGAACTCGAAGGCCGAATGGGTCGGGCGCCGACCGACGAAGAGATCGCCGGCCACCTCAAGATCAGCGGCACCGAGTTCCAGAAGTGGCTGGCGGCGATCGCCTCCACGACGGTCGGTCCGCTCGACCGGGCGATGGCCGCCGGCGCCGAACCGATGTCGATGCAAGGCGAGGTGCCCGATTCACCGTCGACCGTGTACGAAGACGGCGAGATCCGCCGCCTCGTGCGCGCCGAGGTGCGCCGCCTGCCCGACCGTGAGAAGTTGGTCATGTCGCTGTACTACGACGAGGGTCTCACCCTCGCCGAGATCGGATCCGTCCTCGGTGTCACCGAGAGCCGCGTCTCCCAGATCCACACCAAGGCCGTGCTGCACCTGCGCTCGCGCCTCGCTGCCTCCGGCGTCACCTGACCCCGGCGCGGCCCCAACCGCTGCACCGCCCACGTGCCCGTGCCGTTCGCTGCGCTGGTCGCCGTGGTTGCCACCTGCTGGCTGCCACCGGTCGACGCGCCCGTCGTCGATCCGTTCCGCGCCCCTGCCTGTACTTGGTGCCCCGGCAACCGCGGCATCGAGTACGGACCCGTGCCCGGTCAGGCCGTCGTGGCGGTGGAGGCCGGAACCGTCAGTTTCGCCGGGTCGGTCGCTCGGGTGGCCTACGTGGTCGTGCTCCACGACGATGGCATCCGGGCCACCTACGGCCGTCTCGAGCAGATCGGAGTGGTGACCGGTCAGCGTGTCAGTGCTGGTCAGCGGCTCGGTACCACCACCGGACGCTTCTACTTCGGTCTGCGCGACGGCAACACACCGGTCGATCCGACCCCGTTGATCGGGCGCCGCATCTGGCCCGCGCGCCTTGTGCCGATGGATGGCACTCCCGCGCGGCCGGTGGCCCCGCTCGGGCCGGTCTGCCCGGCTGACGCTCGTGGCAATGGCAGGCCTGGACGCTAGGATCCACCGGCGGTGTGCCCGCCTCGGGCCGCCGAATCCATCGCACCGCCCACCCTGCGGTCGCCGCGTGTTCGCGGTGCAACGGGACGGTGCGCAGCCAACCGCAGCGAAGGAGAGAATCATGGCCGTCGTCACCATGCGACAGATGCTGGAGGCCGGTGTCCACTTCGGACACCAGACCCGTCGTTGGAACCCCAAGATGAAGCGATTCATCTTCGGTGAGCGCAACGGCATCTACATCATCGATCTCGATCAGACCCTCACCCGGGCCGAGACCGCCTACCAGTTCGTGCGCGACCTGTCGGTCAAGGGCGGCACGGTCATGTTCATCGGCACGAAGAAGCAGGCGCAGGATCCGGTGCGCAGCTACGCCGAGAAGGTCGGCATGCCCTACGTCAACGAGCGTTGGCTCGGCGGCATGCTCACCAACTTCGAAACGATCGCGAAGCGCGTTGCGAAGATGCAGGAGTACGAGCGGATGAAGGTGTCGGGCGAGTTCGACGCGATGCCGAAGAAGGAAGCGCTCCTGCTCAGCCGCGAGCTCGAGAAGCTCCAGAAGAACCTCGGTGGGTTCCGTGGTCTCCACAAGCGTCCCGACGCGGTGTTCATCCTCGACACCAAGAAAGAGCACATCGCGGTCACCGAGGCGAACAAGC
>JBMOFX010000104.1:0-9194 GCA_049318665.1 Ilumatobacteraceae bacterium
CTCGGGATCGTGTTCGACGCAGTGCACTTCGACTACGGCGACGACGAGCCAGTGCTCGCCGACATCAACCTCGACATCGCGCCGGGACGTTCCGTCGGCGTGATCGGCCGGACCGGCAGCGGCAAGACGACACTCTCTCGGCTGGTGCTGCGACTGGTCGACACGACCCGCGGTGAGATTCGCCTGGGTGGCATCCCGATCCGCGACATCCCGATGAGCGAACTCCGCCGCCGGGTCGCCCTCATTCCGCAAGAGGTCGAGCTGCTCGGCGGTTCCGTTCGCGACAACGTCACCATGTTCGACCCCGAGCCGAGTGACGCCGACGTCGAGTCGGCCTTGCGTCGCGCCGGACTCGATGCGCTCGCCGACGGCGGCATCCACCGCGCCCTCGGCCCGGCAGGTGCAGGGCTGTCGGCCGGCGAAGCGCAACTGCTCGCGCTCGCTCGCGTGTGGTTGCGCGATCCCGACATCGTGGTGCTCGACGAAGCAACCGCTCGCGTTGACCCGGCCACCGAGCAGCGGCTCGAGCATGCGATCGCGGAGTTGGTCCGCGGGCGCACGACGCTGGTGATCGCGCACCGCCTCTCGACCCTGCGCCACGTCGACGAGATCGTGGTGCTCGATCATGGTCGCGTGGTCGAGCACGGCGACCGCTCGGCACTCGTGGCCGACGACGACAGCAGGTTCCACCACCTCCTCCGCCTCGCCCTCGACGATGAGCAGCCCGAACACCAGGAGCCACAGCCGGAGAACGTGTCGTGAACGTCTGGAGCCTGGCATGGAAGACGGCGATGCACCGCAAGCGCGAGATGCTCCTCGGGTGGAGCGGCTTCATCGTGTTCTTCACCTTTCCGGTGCTGATCGGATGGTTGCTCGGCCGTGGGTTCGGCGCGCTCGCCGACGGCGACACGCGGACGGTTCACGTCGTCGCGATCGCGATCGTCGTGGCGGAAGTAGCGCGCATGGCGACGATCCACGTGTCGGCGGTGTGGTGGACGCAGGCCTGGGCGCTGATGCAGAGCCTGCTGCGCGCCAATCTGCTGGCCGCCCAGGTCGCAAGCGGCGGACCGGAAGCAGGGCAACCGGTCGGCTCGGCCGGCGCGGCGCTCACCCACTTCCGCGATGACGTCGAAGACGTGACGCTGTTCGTCGACGGCATGGTCGACGTGTCCGCTGGCGTGGTGTTCACGGTGGGGGCCGGCTTCGTCCTCGGTCGCATCAACCCGGGTGCGGCCGCGGTGCTCGTGATCCCACTGCTCGCCGTTCTCCTCGCGACACGCACGCTCGACGCGCAGATCAAGCGCTATCGAACCGCCGATCGGGCGGCCGCCGCCGAGGTGAGCGGCATGCTCGGCGACGTCATGTCGTCGGCCACGACGCTGAAGGTGAACGACGCCTCGGAGCCTGCGTTGGCTCGGCTGCGCGTGCTCATCGACATCCGGCGCCGCACGGCGGTGCGCGATCGAGTGCTCGACGAGAGCATCTGGGCATTCAGCCAAGGTGCGGCCGACGTCGGACTCGGTCTCGTGCTCCTCGTGAGCGCCGGCGCGCTCGCCTCCGGCCGTTTCGCCGTCGGCGAGCTTGCCGTCTTCACGGCGTATCTCGGGTGGCTGAGCTTCCTGCCGCGGATGATCGGACGGCTGATGGCTCGACGCAAGCAGGTGGGGGTCGCGTTCGATCGGATGCGCAACCTGGTCGCCGACGAGGACGCCGCCAACACGGTGAAGCCGCGCTCGATCCCGATCGCGCGCTATGACCGCCGCGAGCGCCCGGAGACACCGCGGCCCGAGCGGATCCCCCTCGAGCGGTTGGAGATCCGATCGCTCAGTGCCAGATATCCGTCCGGCGCCGGCGTGCACGACATTCACATGAGCATCGAGCGTGGCAGCTTCACGGTGCTCACCGGGCCGGTGGGCTCGGGCAAGAGCACGCTGCTGCGGGCGATGCTCGGGCTGTCGGGATCTGCTGACGTCACGGGCGAGGTGAGGTGGAACGGCGACGCGATCGACGATCGTGCAGCGTTCCTCGTGCCGCCCCACGCTGCCTGGCTGCCCCAGGTGCCACAGCTGATCTCCGACTCCGTGGCCGACAACATCACGCTCGGCCCCGCCGATGCCGAGCGGCTCGCGATCGCGCTCGAACTCGCGGCGGTGAGCGACGACATCGCCGAGATGCCGGATGGAACAGCCACGCTCATCGGGCCACGCGGGTTGCGCCTCTCGGGCGGCCAGCGTCAGCGTGTGGCAGCGGCGCGCGCCCTGGTGCATCAACCCGAGCTGGTGGTGCTCGACGACCTCTCGAGCGCGCTCGACGTGGAGACCGAACTGCAGTTGTGGCGCAACCTCGCCGCAGCGGGGATGACAGTCATTGCCGTGTCGCATCGCACCGTTGCGTTCGAACGTGCCGATCAGGTGCTCGAACTCCGCGATGGCCGCCTCGTCGACGCGGCCAGTGGTCGAGCGCGCTTTACGGCGTCGCCTCGCACGCCGCCAGGTATCGACTGAGCGTTGCACTCGCCTTTGCGAAGTCGCCACCTTCGTTGGTGATCAACTCGGTGAGCGCACCGATGTCGGTGATGTCGACCGTGGACATCGAACGAGAGGCGTCGACCACCTGCTGGATCGCGGCCTTGAGCTCGGGATCGCGTGCCGACGCGATCAGCGCATCGAGCGTGCTGCTCGCGGTCTCGGGATCGAACAGATCGGCGTCGAGCCCGTTCAACTGCTCACAGAACGCAGCGTCGCGCTCGGGCACGATGTTGGCCCCGGTCGCAGCATCGACCACCTTGCCGCACCCGGTGGCCGACAGGCTGACGGCTCCGACGGCGAGGAGGATGGTGGCGCATCGGCGAATGGACATCGCTGACGACTGTCCGGACCGGCACCGGCCCGCGCATCGGGGCTGATCAGGCTCGCGCCGTTCGGCTCGTGACGAGCCCCAGCCCCTCCGCCGCCCGATCGGATGCGGATACCGACGCCCGATCGGCGACGATCGCCATCGAGCAGCCGAGCGCCGTCGCCGCCTTGGTGAGGCGAGCCGTCCCGAGCGCACCGTTGCGGCCGCCCGGCATCACGAGCAGATCGCTCGACGTCGCCGCCTCGGCGAGCCATTCCTGCGGTGACCGCACCACCACCTCAGCGTCACGCCACAGCGTCCGGAGCTGCTCGGCTGGCTCTTCGGCGGCAACGACCAGCAACCTCGTCCCGCGAGCCGCGCGGATCGCGAGTTGTGCGGCCTCGATGCCGGCCGACGACGGGCGGCGAGCCTGGGCCGTGTTGAGCGCCAGCACCACGCGTTCGGGTGCCGATCGGCCTGCGCGCACGAGGGCCGTTGGCGAGGGGCTCGCGGCGACCAGGTGGTGTTGGGTCGCTTCGAGCAGCGTGGGGAGCCACGACTGCGTTGCCGCCGGCACCAGCACGAGCGAGGCCTTCAGCGAGACCGCGGCGTGCAGCACACCATCGTTGACGGTGCTGTCATGTCGCACCTCGAGCTCCGCATCGACCCCCGTGTCGGCAATCGCACGATGAAGCGCAGCGAGACGCTCGTCTGCGGGTGCGTCGATGCCATCGGGCACCACGAGCACCGGATGCACCACCCCGGAATCCGCCGTGGCGAGTCGCGCCGCGAGTCCGACGAGCGCACCGGCGTCGGCTGGGTCGTCCACCTGCACGAGCACGCACCGGCCGATTCGGGTCGAGTCGACGGGGGGCTTCGGAAGTCGGCTGCCGAACCGCGCGGCGCTGGTCGATGCGAGCACGAGGCTCACCACGATCACGATCATCACCGCATTCACGGTGGCAGTCGAGAACAGGCCGATCTCCAGCCCGACGAATGTGGCGGCAAGCGTTGCTGCGGCTTGGGCAACCGAGAGTCCGAACACGACGCCGACCTCGTTGGTGCTGAACCCGAACAACGGTCGACACAGCACGGCGGCGAGGAACTTGCCACCGATGCATGCGGCGGTGAACACGGCGGCAAGACCGAGCGTGGCCGGGTCAACCATCACGGCCGGATCGATCACAGTGCCCACCGAGACGAGGAACATCGGGATGAGCAGCGCTGACCCGAAGAACTCGATCCGCTCCATGAACTCACCCTCGTTGGGCACCAGGCGGTTGAGCGCGAGACCGGCGAAGAACGCGCCGACGATCGCTTCGATGCCGACCACATCGGCGAGCACCCCTGCCGACAGCAGCGACGCCAGGATGAACATGTACCGCAGGGTCTTCGATCGTCCCGGACCGGCGAAGAACCAACGCGCCGCCTTCGGCAGCACGACGAAGCAGAACACGGCGAGCAGCCCGAGGCCGAGCACGATCTGGACGAGCAGCGCCACGCCGCTGGCATCACCGGTCGTCGAACCCGACACCGCAGCCAGGACGACGAGCGCGAGGGTGTCGGTGATGACGGTGGCTCCGACAGTGACGGCAACGGCGCGGTTGGACGACAGCCCCATGTTGCGCACCGTCGGGTAGACGACCAACGTGTACGACGCGAACAGCGAGCCGAGCAGGATCGCAGCAGCGACGTCGTAGTCGACGACGAACCCGGCAATCGTGCCGAACACCTGCGGGATGACGAACGTGAGCATCGCGAACGAGATCGCCTGCTTCTTGAACTTCGCGAACACGCCGAGATCGAGCTCGAGCCCGGCGAGGAACATCAGGTAGAGGAGGCCGACGTCGCCGAGTTCGTCGAGGATGCCGTGGCTGTCGCTCACGACGTTCAACACGTTGGGGCCGATGATGCACCCGCCGAGCAGGAGACCGATCAGACCCGGGATGCGGAACTTCTCGACGATGATCGGGGCAGCGATCACCACCACGACGACGACGAACAACTCCCAGGCCGTGCCGTGGGGTGCGGTGAGGTTCAACAGATCCATGACGATGGCTCCGGTCGTGTGGTGTTCATCAGCGAATCCTGATGGTGGGAAGGTCGGCGGGGTTCACACCGAACACCGGCTCGAGCCACTGCTCGGCGAGTGCGTCGAGCGTGCCGTCTCGCTCGAAGGCGCGCACGGCCGCGTCGACGGCCTCCGCGTTGCGCGTGTCGCCCAGCGGCGACGCGATCGCGTACTCCTCGGTCGTCGCGACGCGAGCGACGACCTCGAGACCCGCAGTGTCATGAGCCAGCGCGAGCGCGGTCGGTAGATCGAGCAAGGCCGCGTCGACGGTGCCTGCGGCCACCGCGTCGGCTGCGGCACCTTCGTCCGCGACCGCCTGCACCGTCGCGATGGGACGGACTCGATCGTTCACGACGTCCTGCCCCGTCGTCCCCGCGACGACGGCCCAGCGCAGTTCGCGTGCGGCTTTCAGATCGGCGACATCGTCACCGTCTCGCACGAGGACCGCAGCGTCGGTCGTGTAGTAGGGGCTCGACAGTTCCATCCGGGTGCGCCGATCGTTCGTGATGCTGATCTGCGCAATCGCGACGTCGGCATCTCCGAAGCGCCCGGCGGCCAGATCGTCGAACGGAGCGTTCACCACGCGCAGCCGGAGGCCGAGGCGATCGGCCAGCGCCGTGGCCAGCGCCCACTCGAAACCGCCATCGGCCGTCGCAGCGGTCGCGCCCTCCCAGAATCCGGGGGCAGGAAACGCGGTCGCCACCACCAGGTCGCCCGGCGCACGCGGCGTGAACTCCTGCACGGCAACCGACGTTGCATCGGCACATCCGGCGAGCAGCAGCATTGCGGCGGCGACCGTCGCCGCCAGCAAGCAACGCCGGGCGTGTGGAGTGGACATCGGCTGGCAACGTAGTCGCCTCTGACCCCGGCGAACGTACCTCTGCTCGGTAGCGTGCGATGGCTCCCATGTTGATCCGCCTGCTCCGCTCCCACCTCCGGCCGTACCACCGAGCCCTGCTCCTCGTGCTCGTGTTGCAGACGTGCCAGGCGCTCGCCGGCCTGTATCTGCCACGGATCAACGGTCGTCTCATCGACGACGGCGTGCTCAAGGGCGACATCGGCCTCATTTGGCGATCGGGCGGCGTGATGCTCGTGTTCACTCTCCTCCAGGTCGCACTCTCCGTCACGGCCGTGTACTGGGGCTCGAAGGTGGCAATGGCGTTCGGCCGTGATGTGCGGCGCGACCTGTTTCATCAGGTGACCGACTTCTCCGCTCGTGAGGTGGCCGCGCTCGGGGCGCCGTCACTGATCACCCGCATCACCAACGACGTGCAACAGGTGCAGATGCTCGTGGTGATGGTGTGCACACTGCTGCTGGCCGCGCCGATCACAGCGATCGGTGGCACGATCATGGCGATTCGCGAAGACGTCGGGCTTGCCTGGATCCTGCTCGTGAGCATCCCCGTGCTCGTGTTCATCATCGTCAACATCATCACCCGGATGGTCCCCCAGTTCCAGGTGATGCAGGTGCGGATCGACAACCTCAACCGGGTGCTGCGCGAGCAGATCACGGGGATGCGCGTGGTGCGCGCGTTCGTCCGTGAAGACAACGAGGCCGCACGATTCGGTGTCGCCAACGACGAAGTCACGGAGACCGCGTTGAAGGCCGGTCGGCTGATGGCGCTGATGTTCCCGACGGCGATCGTGATCGTCAACATCTCCAGCGTTGCCGTGGTGTGGTTCGGATCGAACCGCATCGCGAGTGGCGACATGCAGGTGGGCGCGATGATCGCCTACCTCACCTACCTGGTGCAGATCCTCATGTCGGTCACGATGGCGTCGTTCATCGGGTCGCTGTGGCCCCGCGCCTCGGTGTGCGCCGACCGCATCGTCGAAGTGCTCGACACACCGTCATCCGTCGTCACCGTCGACAACCCACTCACCACCACCGACGAGCACGGCATCGTCGAGTTCGACGGTGCGTGCTTCGGGTACCCCGGCGCCGAGTCCGACGTGGTGCACGACATCACGATCACGTGCCGGCCCGGCACCACCACGGCCATCATCGGCAGCACCGGCTCGGGCAAGACCACCCTGCTCGGCCTCGTGCCCCGCCTGTTCGACGTCACCGCAGGCGTCGTGCGATTCGGTGGTGTCGACGTCCGCGAGCTCGACCCCACCGTGCTCGGCAGCCGGATCGGTCTCGTCCCGCAGCGGCCGTATCTGTTCTCGGGCACCGTGGCGAGCAACTTGCGCTACGGCAAGCCGGATGCCACCGACGAGGAGTTGTGGCACGCACTCACGGTCGCGCAGGCAGCCGACTTCGTGCGGGCGATGCCTGGCGAACTCGACGCCACCATCGTGCAGGGCGGGTCGAACGTCTCCGGCGGCCAGCGCCAGCGCCTCGCCATCGCGCGTGCGCTCGTGCGCAAGCCCGAGGTGTACCTGTTCGACGACTCGTTCTCCGCGCTCGACGTCGCCACCGATGCCCGCCTTCGGGCGGCGCTGGTTCCGGAGACGGCCGACGCAGCCGTGCTGCTCGTCGGCCAGCGCGTCGCCACCATCGCTGCCGCTGACCAGATCGTGGTGCTCGAAGACGGCCACATCGTCGGTCTCGGCACCCATGACGAACTCGTCGCCACCTGCCCTACCTATGCCGAGATCGTGCATTCGCAGCTTCGAGTCGAGGAGGCGGCATGAGCATCGACGCCACTCCCGACGCCACTCCCAACGCCGACGATGACGCCAAGCCAACGGGGCTCGATGCCAGTCCCGGCGGTGGGCCACGTTTTCACTCCGTCGGTGTGCCGATGGAGCGGTCGAAGGACTTCGGCGGCACCGCCCGACGTCTGCTTGCGCTGATGTCACCCGAGCAGGTCGGCGTCGCGGTGGTGCTCGTCCTCGCGCTCGTGAGCGTCGCGATGGTGGTGGTGGGCCCTCGAATCCTCGGCCACGCGACCAACATCGTGTTCGACGGCCTCACCGGCCGCAACGGTGCCGCCGGCATCGACACGTCGGCCTTGCGCAGCACGCTGCTCTTCGCCCTCGCGCTCTACATCGTCTCGTTCGTGCTGTCGTACCTGCAGGCCTACCTCCTGGCAGGCATCGTCCAACGCACGATGCGGACGCTGCGCAACGACGTCGAGGCCAAACTGAACCGCTTGCCACTCGGCTTCGTCGACCGGCAGCCCCGCGGCGACCTGCTCAGCCGAGTCACCAACGACATCGACAACGTCGCACAGAGCCTCCAGCAGACGCTGAGCCAATTGCTCACCTCGTTCCTCACGATCTTCGGCGTGATCGTGATGATGTACCTCATCTCACCGCTCCTGGCGACGGTCGCCCTCATCACGATCCCGTTGTCGGTGCTCTCGATGAAGCAGATCGCGAAGCGTTCTCGTCCGCGGTTCATCGCGCAGTGGAAGCACACGGGTGCGCTCAACGCGCAGGTGGAGGAGACCTTCACCGGGCACGCGATTGTGAAGGCCTTCGGCCGCCAGGGCGAGGCACGCGATCGCTTCGCCGACACCAACGACAAGCTCTACCGATCCGCGTTCGAGGCGCAGTTCATGTCGGGTTCGATCCAGCCGGTGATGATGTTTCTCGGCAACATCGGCTACGTCATCATCGCCGTGGTCGGCGGCATCCGGGTTGCCAACGGTGCGATCGGTCTCGGCGACGTGCAGGCGTTCATCCAGTACCAACGTCAGTTCAGCCAGCCGATCACACACATGGCGTCGATGGTCAACGTGCTCCAGTCGGGCATCGCGTCCGCCGAGCGGGTGTTCGAACTGCTCGACGCGCCCGAGGAGTCGGAGGAGCAGGCCGACACGATCGATCCTCCCGCACTCGTCGGGCGAGTCGCGTTCGAGCACGTGTCGTTCCGCTACGTCGACGATCGTCCGCTCATCACCGATCTCTCCCTCGTCGCCGAGCCGGGCACCACCGTCGCGATCGTCGGCCCGACGGGCGCCGGCAAGACGACGCTCGTCAACCTGCTCATGCGGTTCTACGACCTCGACGACGGCCGCATCACCATCGACGGACGCGACATCGCATCGATCTCGCGCCAGGAACTGCGCTCCGGCATCGGAATGGTGCTGCAAGACACGTGGCTGTTCGGCGGGTCGATCTACGACAACGTCCACTACGGCAACCTCGACGCCACGCACGATCAGGTGATCGCCGCCGCCCGGGCCGCCTATGTCGACCGGTTCGTCAACACCCTGCCGCACGGCTACGACACCGTCATCGACGACGAGGGTTCCAACGTGAGCGCCGGGCAGAAGCAGCTCATCACGATCGCTCGAGCGTTCCTCGCCGACCCGACGATCCTCATCCTCGACGA
>JBMOFX010000105.1:0-9113 GCA_049318665.1 Ilumatobacteraceae bacterium
CCTGCTCCAGCGGGGTGACCCGCTGGTAGCCGTCGAGCACGAGTCGAGCGACGCGGAACATCTCGTCCCCCGAGCGCTCGCACGCCAACGAGTCGACGACCGACGCAAGGTCGGCCATGAGGGCCGTGAAGCTCATGTCTCCGAAGTCGACGATGCCGGTGATGCGACCGTCGTCGTCGACGAGCGCGTTGTCGATGGTGAGGTCGCTGTGCAGCACCTGCGACCGCAGCAGCGGCCATGCCGGTGCGACGGCGTCGTCGAACCGGTCGAGCACCACTTCGACCAACCGCCGAGCATCGGGCTCACGAATCGTCGGGAGCATCGCCCGGCACTGGTTTGCGTGTTGGACATCCCACGGCAGTCGGCGGATGGAACTCGGATGGGCGAAGCCGCGCAGTGCGCGGGCGAGCCGGGCGGTGATCGTTCCCCAGTCGATGAGTGCGTCGTCACCCACCTGTGTCGGATCATGCCGAGCGTGGCCGGGCAGCACGTCGTAGAGCCGTGCCCAGTGCGTCTGTCCGTCGCCGGTCCACTCGAGCCGGTGGATGTCGGTGCCAGGTGCGAGCCAGGGCCGGGCGACAGGGAGGAACGGATCGACGGCGGCGATCCTCGCCACCGCCGCCGCTTCCATGTCGAGCACGTCGGTCGACTCGGCAGGGTTCGACACCTTGAGCACGCCGATCGACTCGCCGTCGCGGAGGAGCGCGAAGGTGCGGTCACGCTCGCTGCCGAGATCGCGCGCGTCGTCGGCGGTGAGGCCGAAGCGGGCGGCGATCTCGCACGCATCGTCCGGCCCGCATGGTGGCCGTGGCGCCAGGAGCACGGGATCGATCGTCGGTTCCGCCATCTCCCAGACCGTAGTGGCGCTCGCGCGGGCGGGTCACCTCCCCCTCTAGCCTGACCCGCCATGGAACACGTCGTCGTGGTGGGGGCGTCGCTTGCCGGCTTGCGCGCCTGCGAGACATTGCGCACCGAGGGATTCCGCGGTCGCATCACCCTCATTGGTGACGAGGACGAGGTGCCGTACGACCGTCCGCCACTGTCGAAGAAGCTGCTCGCCGGTGAGTGGGAGCCCGACCGGATCCGGCTCCGCAAGCCAGAGGCGTTCGACGACCTGCAACTCGATCTGCGATTGGGTCAGCGCGCCGTCGGGCTCGACACCGATCATCGTGTGGTGTCACTGGAGGACGACACGACCGTTGGGTACGACGGTCTCGTGATCGCGACGGGCGCTGCGCCGCGCCCGTTTCCCGGTCAGCCCGATCTCGCCGGGATCGTCGTGCTCCGCACACTCGCCGACTCACTCGCCCTCCGTGACCGCCTCCACGAGGGTGCGCGCGTGGTGGTGATCGGTGCCGGCTTCATCGGACTCGAAGTCGCGGCCACCGCTCGTGCTCGCGGCTGCACGGTCACCGTGCTCGAGGGCGCGCCGTCCCCATTGATCCGCGGCCTCGGTGTGGAGATGGGCACCGCGGTGGCGTCGGTCCATGCGCGTCACGACGTCGAGATCCGATGCGGTGTCCAGGTGGTCGGGTTCGAGGATGCATCGGGCGCGGTGGCCGGGGTCCGCCTCGGCGACGGCACCGTGATCGGCGCCGACACCGTGATCGTGGGCATCGGGGTGACGCCCAACACCGGGTGGCTCGACACGAGTGGCCTCACGCTGCGCGACGGCATCGTGTGCGACGACGCACTGTCGACCGGAGCGCCGGGTGTGTTCGCCGCCGGCGACATCGCCCGCTGGCACAACCACGTCTTCGACCCGCACGACGACGCGGTGATGCGCGTGGAGCACTGGACCAACGCTGCCGAACAGGGTGCGGTGGCGGCGAAGAACCTCCTCGCCCAGTCGGCTGGCGAGCCGACGACGCCGTACGAGTCGGTGCCGTTCTTCTGGAGCGACCAGTTCGACAGCCGGATCCAGTTCGTCGGTCGCGCCCACGGTGACGACGAGATCCACGTGTTCGGCGGCACCACGGACGGCGCGTTCGCGGCGCTGTACGGCTGGGAGGGTCGCCTCCGCGGCGTCCTCGGCGTGAGTAAGCCGAAGCTGGTGATGCCCTTCCGCGGTCTCATCGCTGCCAAGGCCTCCTGGTCCGACGCGCTCGCCAAAGCCGCCGAACTCACCGCCGCCTTCTGACCCACCCCGTTTGCACGGTTTCGCCCCACCAGTGGGCGTAAACCGTGCAAACGGTGATGGGTAGGCTGGTGGGATGTCGCATCTTTCGAACGTCGGCTTTCGCGTCACGCACCTCGAAGTGGCGAGTGGGCGGGGTTGTTGGGTCACCGCCACCGACGGCCAGGAGTACCTGGACTTCGCAGCGGGCATCGCGGTCAACTCCACCGGCCACGCCCATCCGAAGGTCGCGGAGGCGATCGCGAAGCAGGCGCAGCGCTTCATCCATGCACAGGTCAACGTGTTCCGTCACGATCTGCTCGAACCGCTGGCCGCGAAGCTCGACGAGATCACGCCGAACGGCATCGACACCTTCTTCTTCGCGAACTCCGGTGCGGAGATCACCGAAGCTGCGGTGAAGCTCGCGAAGCAGGCGACGAAGCGTCCGAACGTCATCGTGTTCGCCGGCAGCTTCCACGGCCGCACGCACCTGGCGATGGCGATGACCACGTCGAAGACGGTGTACCGCGCGGGCCATGCGCCGCTGCCGTCCGGGATCTTCGTGGCACCGTTCCCCGACCCGCTCGCCGACGACCAAGACGCCGAAGTCGCTCACGCGCTCGACGGCTTCGATCATCTGCTCAAGACGATGACCGCCCCCGACGAGACCGCAGCGGTGATCCTCGAGCCGGTGATCGGTGAGGGTGGCTACATCCCGGCGCCGGCGGCGTTCATCCACGGCGTCGTCGAGCGGTGCCGCCAGCACGGCATTCTGTTCATCGCCGACGAGGTGCAGAGTGGCTTCGGTCGCACCGGCCAGATGTTCGCCGTCGAGCACTACGGCATCGAGCCCGACATCATCTGCATGGCCAAGGGCATCGCGAGCGGCTTCCCGTTCTCGGCGCTCGGCACGAAGCGCGAACTCGACGACAAGTGGCCGGTCGGGAGCCATGGCGGCACCTACGGCGGCAACGCGATGGGGTGCGCGGCGGCCCTCGCCACCATCGAGATCATGGAAGACCCGGCGTTCCTCCAGAACGTTCGCGATCGTGGCGAGCAACTCGTCGCCGGCATTCGTGAACTGCAGCGCGAGCACGACGTGATCGCGCAGGTGCGTGGGTTCGGTCTGATGGTCGGCACCGAAATGCACGACGCGGCTCGGGTCAGCGCGGTCATCAAGCACTGCCTCGAGGAGGGTCACCTGATCCTCATGAACGCCGGCACCTACGGCACCACGGTGCGTTGGATGCCGCCGCTCGTCGTCAACGAGCGTGAGATCGATCTGGCGCTCGCTGCGTTCGGTGCAGCGCTGAAGGCCACGGCCTGAGCCGAGGATGCCCCGTCTCGACGCCGAGCGCATCGAGTTGCTCCGGTCGATGACCGGCGCCACCACCTCGATCGAGCGTCGCATCGATGCGGATCTGATGCGCGAGTTCGATCTGCCGCTCGCGTGGTTCGAAGTGATGTCGGCGTTGCAGCGGCACGAGGGCGTGATGCGCGTGTCGGACCTGAAGGACGTGCTCGGTGAACTGCCGTCGAGTCTGTCGCGCCGGCTCGACCGGATGGAGGAGCAGGATCTCATCGAGCGTGAGCCGTCGCCCGGCATCGACAAGCGCGCGGTGCTGGTACGACTCACCCGCGATGGCCGGTCGTTCTGGCGAGACGCGAACGTCGTCTATCGCCGCGCGGTGCAGAAGCACTTCGCCAACGTCGTCACCGAGTCCGACATCGTCGCGCTGCAGCGCCTGCTCTCGAAGCTCACGACCGAGCCACGATGACTCGCTCGTTCGCGCACGGTGATGAGGCAGGCGCGGCGCACTTCGCCGAGCACGGTTGGCTGCTCACCGACACGCTCGACGCGGATGCGTTGATGGCGTTGCGCGCATGGGTCGACGAGATCATGGGCTGGGTCGACGGCGTCGGCGAGTGGTTGCACTATCGCGAACTCACCGACGCTGGCCCCAAGCTCTGCCGTACGGAGAACTTCGTGCCCTTCCACGATGGGCTGCGCGTGCTGCTGACGACGGGGCCGATGCTCGACACCGCCTCCATGCTGCTCGGCGAACAGGCCGTGCTCTACAAGGAGAAGATCAACTACAAGCTCGCGGGCGGCGCCGGCTATGCGGCGCACCAGGACGCGCCGGCCTATCCGTTCATCGATGCCCACGTGTCGTGCATGGTGGCGATCGACGATTCGTTGCTCGACAACGGTTGCCTCGAAGTGGTCGACCGCTGTCACCACGAGTTGATCGTCGGCGACGAGCGCGGCTGCATCCCGGCTCACGTGGAGGCGTCGTTCACCTGGGAGCCGGTGGAGGTGCGCGCCGGCCAGACCCTGTGGTTCCACTCGCTCACCCCACACCGCAGCGGGCCGAACCGTTCTCCGCACGACCGCCGGGCGATCTACCCCACCTACAACGCACGTTCACTCGGCGATCTGCGCGCGGCGTACTACGACGCCAAGGTGAGGGAGTTCGCCCGGCGCGAACAGGGTGACACCGTGACGGTGTCGCTGATCGGCGACTTCCAGGGTCGCCCTGTTGTCTGAGGCTCAGTCGAGCCCGGCGTACATCGCTTCGATCGCCTCCGCGTAGCGCGCGTTCACGCCGCGCCGCTTGAGCTTCGAGGTGGGCGTGAGCATGTCGCTGTCGGGCAGCCACTCTTCGCCGACGAGCGTGAACTTCTTGATCTGCTCGACCTGAGCGAACTGTTCGTTGATCTGGTCGACCCCCGCCTGCACCTCGGCGAGCACCTCGGGGTCGGCAGCGAGCTCGGCAAGCGGCGTGCCCTCACGTCCGTGCGCCTTCGCCCACACGACGATGGTCTCGGGATCGAGCACGAGGACGGCGGTGCAGAACTTGCGGCCGTCGCCGATCGCGGCGGCCTGGCCGATGATCGGGATGGTCTTCAACGCCGCCTCGAGGTTGGCGGGGCTGATGTTCTTGCCGCCGGACGTGATGATCAGTTCCTTCTTGCGGTCGACGATGCGGAGGTAACCGTCATCGTCGATGACACCGATGTCACCGGAGTGCAGCCACCCATCGATGATGGTCTCGGCGGTCTTGTCGTCTTGCTTGAGGTAGCCCTGGAAGACGTTGCCGCCGCGACAGATCACCTCGCCGTCGTCGGCGATGCGGACCTCGCAGCCGGGGATCTCCTGGCCGACCGAGCCCGGGCGATTCGCCGCCGGCGTCCACGTCATCGGACCGCTCGACTCGCTCATGCCGTAGATCTCGCTCAGCGGCACACCGATCGCGTTGAACCACTCGAGCACCGGCCGCGGGATCGGAGCAGCACCGGTGACCCCGACGAGCAGAGCGTCGAGGCCGACCAGGCCACGCACCGCGCTGAAGCCGACGGCGTCGAGGAACGCCCACGTGTCGCGCTGCTCTTGGGTGACCGTGCCGTCGCGTTCGGCCTGCTTGATGACGAGCGCCGCAGCGATCCCGTCGTCGAACTGCTGCTTGCGCTCGGCGTCGCCGGCGAGTGCAGCGTTGATGCCGTTGTAGAGCTTCTCCCACACACGCGGCACCCCGAACAGAATCTCCGGGTGAACCTCGCGGAGGTAGGGCGAAAGCAGGGCCGGGTCGGGGCAGCAGTACACGCTGTAGCCCAGCATCGCGAACTGGTAGTGGCTCATCATCCGCTCGGCGATGTGCGCCATCGGCAGGTAGCTCACGGTGCGCTTGCCGACGAAGGTGTCGAACGCGATGCACCGCTTCAACGACTCGACCGTGTACGTGACGTTGTACTGGCTGATCATCACGCCCTTCGGCGGGCCCGTGGTGCCGCTCGTGTAGATGAGGGTGGCGATGTCGTCGGGCGACGTGTCGGCCGCGAGCTCGGTGAGATCGGCGTTGCCTCGCGACAGGAGATCCTCCGCTGCGTACACGCCGTCGGGCAGCGGTCCCTCCGGCGGACGGATGACGAAGATGTGGGTGAGCTCGGGCAGTTCGTCGCGCACCTTGAGGATGCGCTCGAGGAAGCCGGCGTCCTCGACGATTGCGATCCGCGCTTCGGCGTGGTGTGAGAGGTACTGGATCTCCTCGGGCGACGACGAGTTGTAGATGCTCACGGGTGTGGCCCGAACGAACTGGGCGGCGAGGTCGTACCAGTGGAAGTCGGGGCGGTTGCGCATCATCAGCAGCACCCGCTCGCCGGGGCTCACGTCGAACGCAAGCAGTCCGGCCGCAGCGTGCGACACCATGTCGGCGAGTTGTTCGAACGTCCACACGTTCCAGTCGCCGGGCGCGTCGCCGGCCATCGAGTGGAGCGCGGCCACCGAGGGGTTGGCCGCGACGAGATCGAGGAAGCGCTTCGGGACCGTGGCCCCGGCAACGACGGCGTTGATGTCGGCAATCGTGTTCGTCATCCCGTGATTCTTTCACTTCTTGCTCCGGTTTGGGAACGCCCGCCCTCGCGCAGCAGACTTCGCGTGTTCGCCCGGCGCGCGTGCGCCGATCCGAGGAGGAGACCCTCATGGCCACCGCAGTCATCGTTGATGCGATTCGCACCCCGCTCGGTCGTCGCAACGGCAAGTTGAAGGACTGGCACCCCGTCGACCTCGCGGCTGAGACGTTGAAGGCGCTCGTCGACCGCACCGGCATCGACCCTGCGCTCGTCGAGGACGTGATCATGGGCTGCGTCATGCAGGTGGGCGAGCAGGGCATCAACGTCGGTCGTAACGCGGTGCTCGCTGCGGGCTGGCCGGAGGACGTCCCCGGCACCACGATCGACCGCCAGTGCGGTTCGAGCCAGCAGTCGGCGCACTTCGCTGCGCAGGGTGTCATCGCCGGCGCCTACGACGTGGTGGTTGCCGCTGGTGTCGAGGTGATGACCCGGGTGCCGATGGGTTCGTCGATGGCCGACGGCAAGTTCGGGTTTCCGTTCGGCCCGGCCGTGAGCGCTCGCTATCAGCCGGCGGGCGGCCTGGTGCCGCAGGGCATCTCAGCCGAGATGATCGCCGACAAGTGGGGCATCAGCCGCGACGACATGGACGCGTTCGGTGTTCGCTCGCAGCAGTACGCGGCCCGTGCGACGGCGGAGGGCCGGTTCCAGAACGAGATCCTGCCCGTGCTCGGTGCCGACGGCGCGCTGATGACGGTCGACGAGGGCCTGCGCGACACGACGATGGAGTCGCTCGCCAAGTTGAAGCCTGCGTTCCGCGCCGAAGAAGACGGTGGTCGCGTCACCGCCGGCAACTCGTCGCAGATCACCGATGGAGCGTCCGCGATCCTCATCATGAGTGAGGAGAAGGCCAAGCAACTCGGCCTCACCCCGCGAGCCCGCTTCGTCAACTTCTCGCTCGCAGGCGACGATCCGCGCATGATGCTCACCGCCCCGATTCCGGCGACTCGCCGTGTCCTCGAGCGTGCAGGTCTGTCGATCGACGACATCGACCTGGTGGAGATCAACGAGGCGTTCGCGTCCGTCGTGCTGGCCTGGGAGAAGGAACTCCACCCCGACATGGACAAGGTGAACGTGAACGGGGGCGCCATCGCCTTGGGTCACCCGCTGGGCTGCTCGGGCGCCCGCCTGATGACCACGCTGCTCAACGAACTCGAGCGCACGGGTGGTCGCTACGGCCTCCAGACGATGTGCGAGGGCGGCGGCATGGCCAACGCGACCCTCATCGAGCGCCTGGGCTGATCGCTAGCCTGTCCACATGCCCGCCTTCTCCACCGTCGTTTGGGTGGGAGCGGGCGTGCTCATGGGCTGGTGCCTGTGGAAAGTCGGTACCGGCATGATTCGGTCGTTGATGACCCCGCTGCCACCCCCTCCACCGGCCGGAGAGATGCGCCGAGTGAACGTGCGGTATCGGTGCGGTGTCTGCGGTCTGGAGATCAAGTTGACACTCGCTCCAGATGAGGATCCGCCGCCCCCGAAGCACTGTCTCGAAGACATGGACATGATGGCGCCCATCTTCGAATGACGCCCGCTCGGGCCCCCGGTTGTCCACAAGCTGGGGATAACCCTGTGCTGAACTACACCGATGGGATTCGCAACTGTGAGGAAACTATTCCCACTTCGTGGCGACCCAGAGGCCGCCGAGCAGGAACGCCAGACCGATGAAGACGGGGAGGTTGCTGTCGGTCCACACGATGTAGCGGAGCATGATCGTGATGCCACCGAGGCCCAGCAGCGAGAACATCAGGATCGGCAGCCAGCGCGGACTCTCGATCTGCTCGCGTGACACCGGAGGGGTGTAACGCGAGGAGCTCTCGATATCCGTCCGGTCGGTGCCGTGGCTGTGCTCGTGACCGTGGCTCGCCAATCGGGGCTCACCGGGGCGCGAACCCTTCGGCGTGACTCGACTGGAGGACTTTCTCTTGGGGGGCGGCACGAGGCGCGAGTCTACGCTGAATTCATGGAAGCCCGACGAGTGCTCGTGATCGACAGCTACGACAGCTTCGTCTACAACCTGGTGCAGTACTTGGGTCAGCTGGGCGCCGACCCGATCGTGGTTCGCAACGATGAGCTCACCATTGACGAGGCCGTTGCGCTCTCGCCAGACGCAGTGCTGCTGTCACCCGGGCCGGGTCGGCCGGAGGATGCCGGGATCATCTGCGCGGCGATCCCCGCGTTCGGCTCGATCGGCACTCCGGTGCTCGGGGTGTGCCTCGGCCATCAGGCGATCGGCCACGTGTATGGCGCTACGGTGGAGCGGGCGCCGCAGCTGATGCACGGCAAGACCTCACCCATCGACCATCACGGGGTGGGTGTGTTCGCTGGACTGCCGTCGCCGCTCACCGCGACCCGGTATCACAGCCTGGTGGTGGCGCCGTCGACGATCCCCGACTGTCTCGAGGTGACCGCCACATCTGACGGCATCGTGATGGGGCTTCGCCACCGTGAACTGCCGATCGAGGGTGTCCAGTTCCACCCGGAGAGCATCCTCACTGCGGCCGGCCACGACCTGCTCGCGAACTTCCTACGCAGCATTCCCGTCGCTCACTGACCGCCCCTCCGAGGGAGGCTCAGGGAAGCGTGGTCGTCG
>JBMOFX010000106.1:0-9107 GCA_049318665.1 Ilumatobacteraceae bacterium
CGTGGTCGATCGATGGTGCCGCCACGTGGGGTGTCGAGGGGATCATGTTGTCGGCCGGCACCAACGTCGACTGGCTCCGCGACGACATGGGGCTCATCGCCACCGCCGCCGAGAGCGCCGAGATCGCCGGCCAGGTCACCTCCACCGACGGTGTCGTCTACGTGCCTGCGCTGCTCGGGCTCGGCACGCCCTACTGGGACTACGGCGCCAGGGGTTCACTGTTCGGCATCACCCGCGGCACAACCCGAGCGCACATCGTGCGGGCGGTCCTCGAAGGCATCGCCCATCGCGGTGCCGATCTGGTGGAGGCCGCTGAAGCCGACACGGGCCGCTCGGTCGAGGTGCTGCGCGTCGATGGCGGCATGAGCCGCAACGAGGTGTTCGTCCAGGCGTTGGCCGACGCGGCCCAGCGCCCCGTCGAAACGGCCCCGACGGCCGACGCCACCACGATGGGCGCCGGCTATCTCGCTGGCCTTGCCGTGGGCGAGTGGTCGCACCTCGACGACATCGCAGCGAGCTGGCGCCCCGAGCGCCGCGTCGAGCCCGCAGCGCCCTCCGATCGCGACCGGTGGAGCACCGCCGTCGATCGTGCTCGCCGGTGGATACCCGACCTGTCAGCGCTGGACTTCTAGGCTCTCCCCGGCAGTTCTTCGTAGAATTGCTCCGCTCACCCGGCGCCGACAATGCTGCACCCAGCGATTGCCGGCACCGAATGGAAAGGACACACTCCCTCGTGGACATCGATTCGCCAGGTCGTTCGACAGTTGACGCGCCCGCAGCGTCGGAGGGCGGCATGAGTCGTCGTCTGCTCGGTGCGGGGCTGCTCGGCGTCGCCGGGGCACTGCTCCCTTCGCTCGCATCGTCGGCCGGCGCGTCTGCCGCCACCACCACCACTGCACCGCCCCGTCGGCCAGATGCCGCCGACACCGAGCTGCTCAGCTTCGGCCAGAGCGTCGAGCTCGCTGCGGTGGCGTTGTATCGCGAGGTCCTCGACGGCAAGGCGCTCACCGAAGAGGTGCGGCCCACCTTCGAGTCGATCCACGCCGCGCACCTGGCATTCGGCCAGTCGTTCTCGGGCCTGCTCGGCAAGTCGGCCCCGGTCGCCCCGCTGGCCGATCTGGTCGCTGAGTACCGGAGCGCGTTCGCCGGCGACGACCTCGTCGCGATCGCAACGGCGGCCGCCACGCTCGAGAACATCGCCGTCGCCACGCACAGCGAAGCGATCGGCTTGCTGACGGGCACCGACGGCGCCAACATCGTGGCCGCGATCATCACGGCCGAAGCACGCCATGCGACGGTGCTCGTCTCCATCAGCGGCGAGACCGACTTCGATGCGCTGCTCGTCGATGACGCCACTCCCCTCTCGGCCGAGAAAGGCTGATCCCGGTGAACGATTCCACCAACGACAACTCACCCTCCGTCCTGGTCGGCCGTCGCCGTTTCCTGGCGCTTGGTGGCCTCACCGTCGCATCGGCCGCTGCCCTGTCCGCCTGTGGCGGTAGCAGTTCGAGTGGGAGCGTGGCCCGCGTCGGTCTCGCACCGGTGCGCACCTCGCTGCCCGAGGCCGTCGTCAACGACGTGGTGCTCCTTCGGACGGCCGCTTCCCTCGAGCGTTCGATCGCTGCCGCCTACGCCGACGTGATCGGCAACACCGAACTCCTTGCGGCCGAGTACGAGGATGCGGCCGTGCGCTTCCGCGCCGACCACGAAGCCAACGCAGAGGCGATCGACGACATCGTCACCGGTCTTGGTGGCGAGCCGTGGCCGTGCGGCAACCCGCGCGTCGACCTGCTCGTTGTCGGTGCGATGTTCACGCAGATCGAAGGCGACGAGGCGGCCGGCATCAAGCCGAGTGACGACCCGCAGCGCGACGTGCTCAACATGCTCCACGGTCTCGAGACAATGGCCACGCAGAGCCATCAGTCGTTCGTGGCACAACTCAGCGATCCCGAGTTGCGCAAGGCCGTCATCACCGTGGGGGCCCAAGAGGCACGTCACGCTGCATACCTCGCGATGCGGATCACCGGCGTGCCCGACGGCTATGTCCCACCGGCCGATCCGCCCGCCGACGCGCCGAAGATCCCGGTCGTCTACGCGATCCCGGCACCGTTCGGTCAGCTCGGCGGTGAGCAGATCGTCGTCGGCGCCGAGAACGAAGACGGTGTTCGTCGAGCCTTCAACCTCGACACGCCGAGCCTCAACACCTTCGTCTACGAGAACCTCACCCCCGAGTGCTGACCCCGCTCGCTGCGTAGACTCGCAGCGACGGTGAGTCGGTCGGGTGACCGCGGCACGGGGTCGGCAACGGCGACCGTGTCGAGGAAAGTCGGGACTCCACAGAGCAGGGTGCTGGCGCGAGCCAGGTCGGGGCGACCTGACGGACAGTGCAACAGAGAGCAGACCGCCGATGGACCGGTTCACCGGTCACAGGTGAGGGTGAAACGGTGCGGTAAGAGCGCACCAGCGTGCGGAGTGATTCGTACGGCTCGGTCAACCCCACCCGGAGCAAGATCGAGCAGAGGGATGGGTCGCTCGCCTGTGCTGGGCAACCAGCACACCCTCGGGTAGATCGCACAGATGGATGGTCACCGGCGCTTCGGCGTCACAGGATCCCGCTTACAAGCCGACTCACCGTCACCATCACCCGCGCTGAGCACCTGCCGCCAGCTGAATGTGGCATATCATCTGCCACATGATGACCATCACGCTCCTGGGCACTGGCAGTCCGATCCCTGACCCTCGTCGAGCTGGCCCGTCCACACTGGTCGCAACGTCAGCCGACCGATTCCTCATCGACTGCGGGCGTGGCGTACTGATGCGTCTCGCTGGCGCCGGCGTGCTGCCCCCGATGCTCACGGCCGTATTGGTGACGCACCTCCACAGCGACCACCTCACCGATCTGAACGACGTCATCACGACGCACTGGGTCATGAACCCGACGCCGACTCCCCTGCGGATCGTCGGCCCGCCACGCACCCGTGAGATCGTCGACGCCACCCTCGCGTCGTTGGCGCCCGACGTGAGCTACCGGATCGCCCACCACGACGACCTCACGCACGGGCCGCTCGTCGAGGTCACCGAAGTGGAACCCGGCGACCGACTCGAGTTGGGCGGTGCCGTCATCACCGTGGCCGCTACCGACCACCGCCCCGTCGAGCCGACCGTCGCCTACCGCATCGACGCCGACGAGCACTCAGTGGTGCTGGGCGGTGACGGCGTGCCGTCGGCCGGCCTCGACGAGCTGTGCGCCGGCGCCGACGGCTACGTCCAGACCGTGATGCGCGACGACATCGTCCGGATGGTGCCGAACCCGCGGTTCCAAGACATCCTCGACTACCACTCCACGGTCGAAGACGCCGCCCGCACCGCCGCGCGGGCCGGGGTCGGCACGCTGTTCCTCACCCACTACATCCCCGGCATTGCCCCCGGCCAGGAGGACGAGTGGCGTGCACGCGCCGCCGAGCACTTCACCGGCCGCATCGTGCTCGGCGACGACCTCACCGCAGCGGAGCTATAGGTCTAGATCTCTCGAAGCTGGCCGGTTCGCAGGAACTGCCGGCGGCGGTCGGGGTCGGCCAGGCCGAATCGTCGGTACGACCACACCAGCAGCGCGGCTCCGATCGCTTCGAGCAGCACGTTCCACCAGCCTCGCTCGACGACCGGCAGCGGCGCGCCGTCGAAGCCGCCGGTGAACGGCCACCAGAACACGTCGGTGCTCGTGAACGCGAAGTCGAACACGAGGTGCAGCAGCACACCGATCGGGATCGCGATCAGTCGCTTCCGCAGCGGTCGACGACCGATCGTCGCCAGCATCACCACGACAAGGAGCCCGACCGCGCCGGTGAGGCTGTGCAGCACCCACGCGCCACCCGTGATGCCATCGACCACATCGGGGAGCAGCACGCCGAGAATCAGAAAGCGGTGATCGAAGCGCGGGTCGGTGAACACGAAGTGCACGGTGAGCACCGCGGTCGCCACGAACCACAGGAGCATGGCGCGACTAGACGACCAGGAAGCGGCCGCAATGCGGGCACTCAGGCAGATCAGCCGACGGCGCCATCACCTGCTCGTATTCCACCTGCGACAGATCGACATGGCACGCCGTACAGGTGTGCCGCTCGAGACGGGCGAATCCGACGCCGCTATGGCGTGACCGCATCATGGCGTAGGTGGCGCGATCGCTGTCGTCGAGCGCAGCGTCGGCATCGCCTCGGCGAGCGCGGACATCGGCCTCCTCAGCGGCGAGCGCAGCCAAGGCCTCATCGAGCGCTGCCTGCGCGTCGGCGAGATCATGTCGCACCTGGGGCTCGATCGCGGTGAGCGCCTCGAGTGCTGTTTCGGCTTCGCTCTGCTGCTCCATCGCCGTCAACTCGGCGTCGTCGAGTTCGCCATGCCGATCGTCGAGCGTCCGGATCTCGTTCATCAACGCTTCCGCCTCGCGCGACGCGATGACCGTCTTCAATTGCGCTTCCAGCTTGCGCTTCTTCGCATCGAGCTCGGCCCCCGCCACCTCCGAACGCTCGATCGCCTGATACGCCGACTCGACCTCTGCGTTCAGACGGTCGCGTTCGACTGTCCACCGCTTCAACGCGTTCGTGGCGTCGTCGACCGCCGCACGCTGCGGCAGGCGCTTGCGTCGCTGCTCGATCTGATCGAGCTCGGAGTCGAGCAACTGCAGCGCCAGCAGCGCCGGGCCGTTCACGGCTGAGCACCCTTCACCGTGACGGTCGGCGGGAGCGTGAGACACGACAGCACCGACGTCTTCGTGTCGATCGACGCGAGCGGCGCCCTCGGGTCGAGGACATCCGGCGGAATGGTGGTGGCACCGGGGACGAGTTGGACGACCACAGGAGGCACCGTAGCGGGTACCTCGCCCGCAGCCGGGTCCGCCGGATCCACGACCGGCACCGTCGGCGGCGGGACGGGCCTGGTGGTGCTCGGGGCGTTCGGGTCGGGCAGGACGCCGGACACGACCCGGTACGCGCACTCCTCACCGGGCAGATAGATCCGCACTGGCTTGCGGGTGAGCGGCGGCGGCGGCGCGAAGTCCTCGACCGGGAGGTTCGCGACCGTCGGTTCCATCAACGCTCTCCAGATGCGCGCCGGGTAGGTGCCGCCCTGCACCCCCTCTGCGCTGCCGAGATCGTTGAACTCGGGCACGTTCTTGGTGGTCATTTCGGTGTAACCATCGGGGTCACCGACCCAGACAGCCGTGGTGAGCTGCGGGGTGTAGCCGACGAACCAGGAGTTCGTGTTGTCCGCCTGGGTACCGGTCTTGCCTGCGGCGGGGAACGGGAAGTCGGCCAGCGCGCGCCTCGCGGTGCCCTCACGAAGAACACCCTTCAAAATGTCCGTTGTCTGGAGCGCAACCGCCTCGTCGAACACCTGCGTGCCGACCGACTCGTGCGTGTAGATCCGTGCGCCGTCGGCCCGTTCGACGTAATCGACGTAGTACGGCTCCAGGTGTACGCCGTTGTTCGCCAGTGTCTGTGCACCCGACGCCATGTCGAGCGGGCTCATCTCGTTGCCACCGGTGATGATCGAGGCGATCGGATCGAACGGGAGGTGATCCGCCTTCGGCTGACCGCGGTAGAAGTACGGCGACTGCGCCGTTCGATACACGGTGTCCACCACGCGATTCAGCCCGACACTCTGCGCAAGCCGACCGTAGGCGCAGTTGAGCGACAGCCAAGTCGCCTGGTCGAGCCTCAGGACACCTCGGGTCGCACCGCTCTTGATGGGGAACAACGGCTCATTCGGATCACCAACGTTGGGCATGACGCACGGCAGCGTGCCGTTGATGAGGTCGTTCGGCTGCGCGCCGGCTTGGACGGCAGCCGCGAGCACGAACATCTTGATGCTCGATCCGGTCTGGCGTGGCGCGAGCGCCATGTTCAGTTCGCGCTGGCGTGGCACGTAGCCGCGACCACCAACCATGGCGCGAATTGCCCCGGTCCGCGAGTCGAGTGTCACGATCGCTGCGTCGATGCCTGCCTTGTTGTCGGGCAGTTGCTTTCGTGCCTCTTCCGCCGTCAATTGCATCCCGGCATCGAGCGTCGTATAGATCTTGAGGCCGCCGCGATAGAGCTTGTTCTCGCGCTCCTGCTTGGTGGCGCCGAGAATGTTGGAGCGGTTGACCAAGTAGTCGCGCAGCGCCTCGGTGTAGTACGTGGGCTTGGTGGCGAACTGTGGGATCACCTTCGGCACCTCGGGGATCGGCCAGTTCGCGCCGAGGTCGGTCGCCTGCTCGGGCGTGAGGATGCCCACGTTCGTAAGACGTTCCGTCACCTGAAGGAAGCGTGCTCGGGCGCGATCGGGACGACGGAACGGGTCGTACCCCGACGGCGAACGGATGAGGCCGGCGAGGAACGCCCCCTCCACCTGATCGAGCTGTTCGACGCTCTTGCCAAAGTAGATCTCCGACGCTGCTTGCAAGCCGTAGGCGTTGTTGCCGAAGAAGATCGTGTTGAGGTAGCGCTCGAGGATCTGGTCCTTCGTCTGCACCTTCTCGAGCATCAGCGCGTAGTGCACCTGCAGCAGCTTGTACCGACCGTCTCGTTCGAGGCCCGCGAGGAACTCGTTCTTCACCACCTGCTGCGTGATGGTGGAGGCGCCCTGGCGGGGCGCGTCGCTCGCGAAGTTCGACAGCGTGGCGCGCATCAGGCCGCGCACGTTGACGCCCTTGTGGACATAGAACTCGTTGTCCTCCACCGCGAGAATCGCGTCGATCACCGGCTTCGGCACCTGCGACAGTGCGATCGGCTGGCTGTTCTCCCGTTCGAACACGGCGAGCACCGCGCCACCCCTGTCATAGACGTAGGTGCGCTGCGAGAGGGGCTCGAACCCAGGCAGAACGACCGGCAGTTCCTCGTGCGCGTTGGCGGTCAACCACAGGCGCGGCGCGACCCCGATCACGACGGCGGTGAGCAAGAGAGCGCCGGCGGTGACGACGGCGACGAGGCGGAGGATCCAGGCCACGGGGCGCATGGTGGTGATCAACCTAGCGGCGGGGGCGGTCCGAGTCCGGTCACCTCACCCTCAGCCGTTGCATCGTATGGTTCTCGCCATGACTGCATTGCGACCGTTCCGATTCGGTGTCCAAGCCTCCTCCGCCCCCGACCGTGCGAGTTGGGTATCGCTCGCCCAGCGAACGGAGGACAACGGCTACGACGTGCTCACCATGCCCGATCACTTCAGTGATCAGCTCGCACCGGTGCCCGCGCTGATGACGGCGGCCGACGCCACCACCAACCTCCGCGTCGGAGCGCTGGTGTGGGACAACGACTACAAGCACCCGCTCGTCCTTGCGAAGGAGCTCGCCACGATCGACGTGTTGTCGGAGGGCAGGCTCGAGATCGGCATCGGTGCCGGCTGGATGAAGAGCGACTACGACGAGTCGGGCATCCCCTACGACCGGGCTGGCGTGCGTATCGACCGCTTCGTCGAGGGCGTCGCGATCATCAAGGGGTTGATGGGGCCGACGCCGTTCTCACACCAGGGCGAGCACTACACGGTCACCGCACACAACGGGTTCCCGAAGCCGGTGCAGCAGCCCTCTCCGCCGATCCTGATCGGTGGCGGAGGCAAGCGGGTGCTCACGATCGCTGCGCAAGAGGCCGACATCGTCGGCGTGAACGCGTCGATGCATGCAGGCGTGGTGGGGCCCGAGGCGATCGAGACAATGACGGCTGCGTCGGTCGACGACAAGCTCGCCATCATCCGAGATGCAGCGGGCGCACGCTTCGACGACATCGAGCTCAACGTCCGCGTGTTCATGGTGAACGTGACGGACGAGCCGCAGGGCGCGACAGACTTCCTTGCGTCGGCGTTGCACGTGGAGGCAAGCATGATCAGCTCCACACCGTTCGCGTTGATCGGGCCGCCCTCCAAACTGGTGGAGGACCTCCTCGCTCGACGCGAACGGTGGGGCTTTTCGTACATCATCGTCGGAGCCGACGATGTTGAGGCGTTCGCACCCGTCGTAGCTGAGCTCGCCGGGCGCTGAACGCCGGGGATCAGATCGCGGTGACCTTGAGGGCCTCGTCGCCCTTGCGACCCTGGCCGACTTCGAACTGGACCTTCTGGCCCTCTTCGAGGGAGCGGTAACCCGCACCTTCGATGTTCGAGAAGTGAACGAAGACGTCGGGGCCGTCTTCACGGGAGATGAAACCGTAGCCCTTCTGTGCGTTGAAGAACTTGACGGTGCCGTTAACCATGGCGCTACTACCTTGCTTTCTCGGCCGACGACGTGTCGACCACTTGCCGCCACCTTATCCAACGTCGCAGGCGAACACGCACCACCCCGTCCCCGAAGCACTCTGGTTGCAGAAACGAACGGTGGGCGTACGAATCTGCAACCAGACGTCGTCGGCGTCCCCGAATCACCCGATGCGGACCGCGATGGCGCTGAACTCGCCGGGGTCGGTCTCGAGTCCGGTGTCGCCTCTCACCAGGATCAACACCGTCGAGCCCGGCGCGGCTCGAGACAGATCGACATCTGCCGAGTAGGGCAGCGGTGTCTCCAACGCGCCACCCATCGCGATCACCGGCTCGATCAGCGGCGTCGATGCGCCAGCCGCGAACACCTTCACGATGATCGTCGCTTCATAGCCGCGGCCGAGACCCTCGAGCGTGAGGGGTGCAGCGGGAACGGTGGCACCTCCAACCGGCTTGGCGATCGTGACGTTCGGATCGCCGACAGCGGCGATCACGAACCAACCGTCCGACGGGCCGAGCTGGCGGAGCAACAACGTCGATCGAACAGCGGGCTCGCCCGAGCCCTCGTCCGACGACAACACCGCGATCTCTCCGCTGCGGGAATCTCCTCCCACGAACGGACCGAGGTTGGGCGGCACCTCCAGCACCTTCGATACGAAATCGTCTGCAGCGGCCTCTGGCGTTGTGAACACGACACCCGGTGCCGGCCACACAGCCAGGCTGTCTGGGCTATCGACCACCGTGGTCGATGTGCTGGTCGTGCTCGTGGTGCTCGACGTGCTGGTGGACGTCGACGTGCTGGTCGACGTGCTCGACGTGCTCGACGTGCTGGTCGTGCTCGTCGTGCTGGACGTGCCCCCGCAGCTGAGCAGGAGCAGCGATGCGGCCGC
>JBMOFX010000107.1:0-8970 GCA_049318665.1 Ilumatobacteraceae bacterium
CGGGCGTTGGCGTGCTGGATGACGGCACGGTCTTGGCGGTTCGAAGCGAGGGCAACTGGCAATCGAGGTTCAACGCCTACCGGTTTGTGGGCGGTGAGTGGTTGGGGCCGATTGATACGGGCATCTATGGGTCGGGATTCACAAACCCCAGCGAGGTTGCTGTCGGAGCGAGCAATCGCGTCGCGGCTTTCGCGGCCGGTTGGGGCGTGGTCCTGTCCGATGATGGTGGCCTCACGTGGCGTGTCGACAGCGGCACCCATCTGAGCCCGCCACCCTTCGACTCACGGGCGCGAGTCGTGGGTGACGTGGTCCATGTTCTCGCTTGGAACAGCTACCAGCGCTGGTCGTTCACCACCGGCGCGCGATTACAGGTGAACGGCGCGTCAAGCCTGACCTTCCCAGGCAAGACGCAGCTCATCGTCGATCCCGCCAACAACGCGAAGGTGTGGGTTGCGTTGATTGACGGTGGCGGGTTGGTGCTGTACCCATCGACGGATGGTGGCGCGACGTTCGTAGCGCCAACGGTCGCCGAAGCGTTCCCGCGAGGAATGGTGGCCTCGTCGATCCAACTTGGCGCCGATGGACGCCTCCATCTCATTGGACGGGCAGGTTGTTCGTCAGCCGCGTTGACGTACTCGACCACACACGCGCTCGGGCCCACCCCCGGGTTCACGGATGTTTCAGCCCTGTATCTCAGCGAGAGCGGTCTCTCGGAGTTTGTTGATGCATCACGGTTGAGCGAGACGGCCGGGGCACCACCAGCACCGGTGGCATGGATCACCGAACCCGAGTTGGCGGGACGAACGCTGGTCCGTCGTTCCAACCGCATTGCCTCGCCGGAGTCGGTGTTTGGCTCTGATGGGTATGGGTTGACGGTCGATGGGGTGAATGCGGCGACGGGCGGGTTCACCACGTCGGCGACGGATCTGTCGGTGGCATCGGTGGGTCCGACGTTGGGGGTCACTCGTACCTACAACAGTGCGGATCAGCGAGTGGGGTTGTTCGGCAAGGGTTGGACGTCGAACGTCGAGACGCGGGTGTTCGAGAACTGCGTCACGAAGGACGTGACGTTGTTGCGCGGTGATGGTCGGCGCGAGTTCTTCGCGTCGAACGGGACGGGCTATGTCGCCTCGCCCGGCTACACGTCGACGTTGGCGAAGACCGCTGATGGATGGACGCTGACGGATCTGGACGGCGGCGTGATGTCGTTCCGAACGGATGGCCGGCTGGTGTCGGTTGCGGATGCCGACAATCAGAAGCAGATCTACACCTGGTCGGGTTCGCAGTTGACGACGGTGACGGATCAGACGAGCGGTCGCGCGTTGACGTTGGGCTACACGGGCGGCGTGGTGACCTCGGTGTCCACGACGCCGGTCACCTCGAATGGGGTGACGGCGCCGATCACGGCGACCTACGCGTACAGCGGGAATCAGTTGGTGAAGGCGTGTGATCCTCGGAGCAACAACACCTCGACAGGCTGGTGTTCGTCGTACGTGTACACGAACGGCGCGTTGACACAGATCAACGATCCGAACGGCAAGACCGATCAGCTGATCGGGTACGACGGTGGCAGGGTGGCGTGGCAGCAGAACGGCGCAGCCGACAAGACCACGTTCACGTATGGCACCGATTCGTCGGTCGTGACCGACGGCCGCGGGTCGGCCACGACGAGTCGCTTCGATTCGTTGTATCGCCTGGTGAGCGTGACCGACGCGGCCGGTGGGGTGACGCGTCACGAGTACGACACGGCGGGGTACCGCTGGAAGACGACCGATCCGAACGGCAACGTGACGACGCGAACGTTCGACGCGCGCGGAAACACGCTGTCGGAAACGAACGGTGCTGGTGAGACGACCTGGTTCACCTACGACGCGAACAACAACGTCCTCACCACTCGCGATGGGCGTTCGGCATCAGCGACGGACGCGACGTTTGTGGTGACGAGTACGTGGGATGGGCCGCGTCACAACAAGCTGACGGAGAAGACGCCGGTCACGGCGCAGCAGCCGTCGGGGACGACCAAGCGTTGGACGTACACGACCGGCGCGGAAGCGGCGGTGGGTGGCGGCTTGATGCCGGCGAACTTGGTGCGGACGCAGGTCGACGAGCGGGGTGCGACGGCGACGTTCAGTTACGACAGTGCGGGCAATCTCCGCGAGACGGTGGATCGGCTCGGCCTGCGGACGACCTACACCTATGACCAGCTGGGTCGCCGGACCGGTCAGACCGTGTTCGCGACCGGTTTCGCGTCGGGTGTGACGACCACGTTCGTGTACGACGCCCTCGGCAATGTCGTCCAGCAGGACGATCCGGCAACGTCGAACGCGATCACCGGGGTCGCGCGTCGCAAGCGGACCGTGGTCACGTTCGATGCGGCGGCCAACAAGACGAAGGTGGTGGAGTCCGACATCGGCGGTTCGGCGACGCCGGACGTCGCGCGAACCACGCTGTACGACTACGACGCGGCTGATCGTGTGTCGAAGGTGACCGACCCCGAAGGTGGCACCACGACGACCTCGTATGACGCTGCCGGGAACGTGATGCAGGTGACCGACCCGCGCGGTGTGGTTCGGGTGACGGTGTTCGATGCGTTGAACCGTCCGACATCGACGACGGCCAAGGCGGTCGCGTTCGATGAGGGCGCAACGGTCGGGCGCGACGTGATCGAGTCGCGGACGTCGTACGACCTCGGCGGCCGTATCGACACCACCACCGATCCGCTCGGTCGGGTGACCAAGCTCGCCTACGACGGTGCCAACCGGGTGGCGTCGCGAACGCTGCTCGGGTTCGTCAACCTCGACGGCACGACACGGAACATCGTGCTCGAGGCGACCACCTTCGACAAGGCCGGCAACCCGGTGACGGTCGTGACGAGCGGGATCCGCACGGAGAACCGGGTGTTCGACGCGGCCGGGAGGATGGTGTCCGTCGCGGTTGATCCGACCGGCGCGAACAAGGTGACCTCGTTCGTGTACGACGCGAACGGCAACATCACCACCCAGCGGGTGGCGCGCGCGGGTCGAACCGAGGAAACCCGGTTCGCCTACAACGCGGCCGATCTGGTGGTGTCGCGCACGGTGGAGAACGGCACCGTCGATCTGGTCACCACCTCCAGCTACGACAATCGCGGCATCAAGGTGAGCGAGGTCGACCCTCGAGGCAACCTCGCGGGAGCGACCGCGGCGTCGTTCACCACGACGACCACGTTGGATGCGCTCGGCCGAGTGGTCCGGGTCCAGTCGCCACCCGTCGCGGCGGTCGACAACGGTGTCACCACCGCAAGCGTGCGACCGGATTCGACGTTCGGGTTCGACACGTACGGGCAGCAGGTTGGTGTGCGCAACGAACGCAGCTTCGTGACGACGCAGACGTTCGATCGGTTGGGACGCGTCACCCAGATCACTCATCCGAGCTACACCCCACCCGGTGGCACTGCGATCGTGCCGACCGAGCTGTTCGCGTACGACCGCAACGGCAACCTCGTCAGCAAGACCGATCGCCGGGGCAAGACGACCACCTACGTCTTCGATGGGCTCAACCGGGTACGCACCCAAACCGACCCCAGGGTCGGTGCCGCCGCGGCAGGTGTCGTGTCGTTCGTGTACGACGACGCGGGTAACACCCGGCTGCGAATCGATCAACGTGGCGCGAAGACACGTTGGACCTACGACGCCGGCAACCGGGTGCGCACCCAGGTGCAAGAGGTGCGCCAGCCAACACTGCGGTCGCTGACGACGACGTACAACTACGACGATCTCGGCAACGTGCTGTCGATCAAGAACCCGGTCGGCGATGTCACCACCTACGAGTACTCGAAGCTCTCGGAACACACCGCGGTGATCGAGCCTGGCGGGTTCCGCACCACCGCCACGTACGACACTGCCAGCCGCGCCATCACCGTGACCGACCCGCTCGGCCGCAAAGCAACATCGGATTACGACCTCGCCGGTCGAGCCACGGCGCAGCGCCGCTACAGCCCTGCGGGCACGTTGCTGACCACGATGTCGATGACGTGGGATGCGGCCGGCAACCAGATCACGGTGACGAGCCCGAGAGGCAACGTGACGGGGGCGACCCCAGCCGCGTTCACCACGACCACCACGTTCGACGCGATCAACCGGCCGGTCACCGTGACCGAACCGATCACCGCCACCACCACACGCGTCACCCGCTACGGCTACGACCTCGCAGGAAACGTGTCGATCGTGACCGATGGCCGCAACAACGCCACCATCTACGGGTACGCGCCGTGGAACGTGCAAACAACGGTGATCGAGCCATCCACGACCGCGCACCCGAACGCCGCTGATCGCACGTGGACGACGAGTTTGGATGCGGGTGGGTTGCCGGTGAAGACGGTGGTGCCGGGTGCGATCACGGTGACTCGAGTGTTCGATGAGTTGGGCCGGTTGACGTCGGAGTCTGGTGCGGGTGCTGGGGCGTCGACCGCGTCTCGGACGTTTGGTTGGGATGCGACCGGTTTGCGGACGTCGTTTGGTGTGCCGGGTGGCTCGGCGACGTTGGCGTATGACGATCGTGGGTTGTTGTTGTCGGCGACAGGTCCGACGGGGTTCGCGGGGTCGTCGTTCGCGTATGACGATGCGGGTCGTCAGGTGTCGCGGACGGATGCGTCGGGGACGGTGACGACGTCGTGGTCGTCGAGGGGTCTGCCGGTGACGGTGGTTGATCCGTTGTCGGGTCAGACAGGGACGTCTACGTGGGACGCGGCTGCCCAGTTGACGAAGATCGCGTATGCGGGGGGTGGTTCGCGGAGCTTCGCCTATGACGATCTGGGTCGGGTGAGTTCGGATCAGTTGAAGACGTCGGCGGGGGCGGTGACGGCGGGGTATGTGGTTGGGTATGACGTTGATTCGAATGTGACGTCGCGGTCGGTGACGTTGCCGGGCAACAGTGGTGCTGGTGCGAACAGTTACGGCTATGACAATGCGGGCCGGTTGACGTCGTGGACGAAGCCGGGTGGGGTCACGGTCGGGTACGGGTATGACAATGCCGGGAACCTGACTTCGAACGCTGGTGTGGCGCAGACGTTTGATCAACGCAACCGGATGCTCACCTCCGGTTCGAACACGTATGTGTGGGCTGCGCGTGGTGTGCTCGCCACCCAGACCGCCGGGGCTGCCGCACCGGTCACTGTCACCTTTGATGGGTTGGACCGGTTGACCGGTCAAGGGGCCCAGGTGTACGGGTATGACAGTTTGGATCGGATCGTCACCCAGGGAAGTACTGCGTTTGGGTATGCGGGTGTGGAGATCGATCCGGCGAGGGTCGGGACCACGTTGTTGAGTCATACGTCGGGTGGTCAGTTGTTGGCGACCAAGACTGGTACGGCTGCGGCGACGTTGACGGGTCTTGATCATCACGGTGATGTGATCGCGTTGTATACCGGTGCTGGCACGGTGTCAGGGACACGGACGTACACACCGTTGGGTGCTGTGATCGCGACAGGTGGCACGTATACGCCGCCGGTCGGGTTCCAAGCGGATTACACGGATCCGGCCACCGCGGATGTGTGGATGGGTGCCCGCTGGTATCGGCCCGGCACCGGCGGGTTCACCTCGCGTGACACCGTGTTCGGTCAGTTGTCGACCCCGGTGAGTTTGAACCGGTACACGTACGCGTGGGCCGACCCGCTCGGCATGTGGGACCCGGACGGGCGGTGGCCGAAGAACCCGCTTCGGGGTATCACCGACGAGATCGAGAAAGCCGGTGGGTGGATCGCGGAGAAGCTTGATGTTGGGGCTTCGTGCACGATCTGTGTCGAGGACCCGGATGGTTCGATGGTGATCAGCGTGGAGGAGGTGCTCGCGAACCCGGACGCGATGAGCGACCGGACACGGTTGTCCCAGATCCCGAACGTTGTCACTGGCATCGCGAAAGGGTTTGGTCGCAATATGTTGGCGTCACCGGTCGCGGCGTTTGGTGGGGTGGACATCAACACCATGCAGAAGGTGTCAACGACAGAGCGGGCGATCGCCGTTGCCGACACTGCGGTGACGTTCGTGTCGATCGCGGCTCCGGTGGCGCGAGGGATCGGTTGGGCCCGGGATGTGGCTGCGTCCCGAATCGGTGTCGATGTGATTGCCGAGCAACGACTCTCCATGGGACTTCTCGACGACATTGCAAGGCAAGACGTCCGACTCGAAACCCACATCGCGCCCAGAACGAACTATGGCCTCATCCCATGCGAAAGCTGCATCCGCAGCGAAAGATTCGCCGTAAACACCAGTCCCACCGTTGGCGAGTTGCGTGCAGCCGGGCAAAGCGACGCTCACCACATCATCCAGGACGCCGCCGTATGGGACATCCCTGGATACAAGAACAACGCTGCACCGGGGAGACAACTCGCTGGCGGCGGAAAGGGGTCACCGCACTACAACGCGAATCAAGTACAGCGAACGGCCACCATTGGCGGAACGTACGGCGCAGAACGCCAAGTCGCTTGTTCGGCGCTTCTTGCCGCTGGCGTCGCAGCAGCCGATGTCGCCGCTGATCTAGCAAGGGCTGATGCGTACTTCATGGGTGAGTTGGGCCTCACACTGGACTCGCCAACTCGCGTTCCAGGCAACCGGCGGGGGTGCTGAGATGAGCCCGCTCGAGGTTGCCGTTCGGATTGTTGTCGATCTTCTCGTGCGCGGTGAGTTCTCCGTCATCGAGGCTTTGACTCGAAGTTGCAAGCTGACCGCGGCTGAGTTGGAGGAAGCGGTGCTCGTTTACGGGCGAACGTTGGTGCTACCACCGAACGACTATTGGCAACTCCTTGACATCATCGCGGTCGATGAGGCCGACGTTCCGACCTACTCCGTCGTTGCGCCGCTCTGGACGGAAGAAGAAGGCCGATCGGATCTTTCACTTATCCTCACGATGACCGAGTTTGCGCCTGGGTTGTTCGCCACCCAGATCGATGGTCTTCATGTCCGATGACGACATGACTGATGTCGAGTCGCCCGTCGGAGGTCCGACGTCGCCGTATCAAGTGTATGGACCCGGGGAGCAGATTCCGAACTGCACGTTGACGACACCCGACGGTTTGACGGTCTACTCGGGCTCGACGACGGTCCAGTCTTCGACGAACTTGAGCGAACTGCTGCAGCCCGGCATGGGGACATGCCACTGGGCAGCCTGCGCGAACGTGAGATAACGCGAGGAGGACATGGGTGATGTCGAGTCGCCCGTCGCCCGTCGCCGCGGAGCTGGGTGTCGTGACGGTGGCGTGCAGTGTGCATGACGAGGTGTTCGTGATGTTCGTGTACGACGATGGCGAGGTGGTGGTGGCCGGTGCGGTCGCGGGTGATGATGCGGGAGATGAGGACATGCCGGTGCTCCGTGCCGAGGAGATCGTGCAAGCCGTTGGCCGAGGCGATGTGAGCCGCGACGCCGTGCTGTCAGCGGACATCGCAGCCGTGGAACGTCACGAACGGATGGCTTCGCTGCTGGGGTTGCCGGTGTGGCCGGTGGGGTGGGGTTTCGAGCAGCTCGACGACGGCGTGGATGGTTGGAACGGACCAGCGTTGACCCTCGTTGACGTCTGACGGTCGGAACCAGGTTTGGCTTCGGCGTCGTCGGGGGCTCTGACTGGTCGGCCCTAAGTGTCGCGTTTCGTCGTGAGGCTCACGACCTCAAGCGCATGTTCCAGCCACCGGACTCTTCGCAAGCAGGTGATGGACCGGCGATGGCAGGAATTCTCATCCGCGCGGGCAGACGGTGTCGGACGACGTGCACGGGCGTGCACCTGAGCACGCCGTCACCACGAGCAGGAGCCCAACATGAGTCTCGAACCCCAACACACTGACCCGACCACCGACGACGCTGCCGACGGCAGCGATCAGCACGATCGCCGTGCGCTGCTTCGCAGGGCCGCCCTCGTCGGCGGAGCAACCCTGGCCGCGACCGCACTCGGCTCGCGCCAGGCATCCGCGGCCGACGGCGGCAACGTGGTCATCGGTGCCGTCAACGAAGGGACCAACCCCACCCGCGTGTTCTACACCGGCGGGCCGACCTACCCCGCCGGGCCCAGCGTCCTCTCCGGCGGTGAGGCCGGATCGCCGCTCGCGCCGCTGTTCCCCGCCGGTGTCGGCGGCTACGGCGTCAACAAGGTGTCGAACGGTGTGCACGGCTCCACCGCCGTCGCGGCTGGATTCGGTGTTGTCGCCGCCAACGGCGCCGCCCCGGCAGACGGCACCACCGCACCGAAGGCACTCGCCTTGGCGTCGCTTGGTTCGCAGGTCCAGTTCCTCACTCCTGCGCAGGTTGCAGCCGCCGCTGGCATCGCCAACTACCCGGCAACGATCGGACCATCGAAGGGCACGCACGTCGCCGGTGAGCTGTACGTCGACGACGAATTCAACCTGTGGTTCGCCGTTCCGAATGGCTCGGCGGTGCGCTGGGTGAAGCTGGCCGGCCAGCAAACCAGCGGCTCGCTCGTCACCTTCCCAGCGCCAGCGCGCATCCTCGATACTCGCCCCACCGGCAACCGCATCCCGAGCGGTGTCACGGTCACGGTGAGCTTGAAGACCACGGCCGGCGGCGCCGACAGCGGCTTGCCGGTCGGTGCGCGTGCTGCACTGGTGAACCTCACGGTCGCCGACACTGTCGGCAAGGGGCACCATTCGGCATACTCCGCCGACGTGACCACACCCACCGAGCACTCCTCGGTCAACTGGGACGCCAGCGGGCAGGAGCGGGCGAACCTTGCGGTCGTCACGCTCGGAAGTGCATCGGCATCGACGGAACGAGCGATCAAGCTCACCTCCGGCGGTGGCGGCAGCACCCACCTCATCATCGATCTCCTCGGCTACTACCTCTGACCCGCGCACGCGTGCTGGATGGTCGCCCCGCCTGGAGGCGACCATCCAGGCGGTACGGCATGATGGCGGTATGGATGCAGCTCGGCCCGAGTGGGGACCTCCTGTTTCGACACCGCCTCGGACGACCGTTGATCCTCGTCGACGT
>JBMOFX010000108.1:0-8956 GCA_049318665.1 Ilumatobacteraceae bacterium
CCAGGTGCCGAGGTTGAATCGCAGTGTGATCGAGCCGTCGGGGTTGTTGACGATCACGCTCGCCGGCGGTGGGGTGCCACCGCCGCCACTCGGTGTGCATCGAGCAGGGATGGCGCCGAACTCGATCTCGGCGCCGGTGGCGGGCACGATCGTCTGTTCAACCACGACGTCGCTGACGGTGGGGGCCTGGTTGTTGAACGACGACGCACTCACCGACCAGTTGAAGGTGACGTTGTCGGCGCTGCGCACCACCGCGTCCTGTGCGGCGCAGTCGAGCCCTGGTCCCGGGCAGCCCGCGTCGAACGGGGCGCTGCCGGTGAAGATCGCGTCCATGCTGTTCTGCTGGACGACGCCCAGGCTGGTGATCCAGTCGGGACGAACGAGGGTGCTGATGGTTGCTGCGGTGCTGGCGCCGAGCACGATGTTGCCGCTCTGGCCGTTCAGCGGTTGTCCGCCGATGCGAGGTGTCCCGTTGTCGACGTTGGAGAAGGTGCTGATCGTGTGCGAGTTCGACGTGCTCGTCACTCTCACGATGTAGGTGCCGGTGGCAAGGTCTTCCGCCGACCACGCGCCGTTCACCACGGTCGGTGTCGCAACGACTGAGTTGTCTGCCGTGTTCACCACCTGCACCGTCACGGCGCTGAACGGTGTGTCGGGACGAGGGAGCGCGCTGATGTTGACCACGCCGTTGTTGTCGACGTCGTTCCACACGGTGCCCGCGATCGATGGGGCTGCAGCTCGCACCGGGGTGCTCGAGGCAACCACGACAGAGATCGCCAACATGGCGAGCGCGCCTGCGCCAGCCCAGCGTCGTGCCTGCAGTCGGTTCACGGTGTTCCTCCTCCATCCCCGGAGTTCGGGGATGCCCAGCGTCTGGGCATACGGGTCTTCACCGTCCGGTTTTCACGATCGCCGTCATGGAACGACACCGCCTCTCGGCGACTGTTGGGTGCCGGGACGCCGTCCGGGCCGGTCGGTATGGTGGCGTCCGTGGCGCTCCCCGAACCCGTTCCCGTACCGCCGCTGCAACCGATCGACCCTGCGGCGTTGCCGTCGTCGGCTCGGCTGGTGCCGGCGCCGGCGGGTTGCGCCACTCCGCCGAAGGAACAGGCGGTCTTCATCGGCAGGGTGGTTGCGGTCGATACGGCCACCGCCCGGTTCGATGTCGAGCAGGTGCGATCGGGGTCGATCGAGGGGTTCACCGCCGATGGCCTCATCGACGTGCGCTACGGCGACGAAGTGCGCTTCCTCGACCTCGGTACCACCTACATCGTCGGTACCGCAGCAAACGCGGAGCTGCGTGCGCTCACGTCGAGCGTGCGCGGGCCCGCGCCGCTGTTCGGTGGGAACGAGATCGCCGGGGTCGGCCGCTCCGATGTGCAGTGCCCGGCGCTCGAAGACCCGATCCGCACCCTGCTGCTCGACGGCACGTCCGTGGAGTCAGGCGTGGTCACGCCGCTCAAGGAGGCGAAGGGTGACGTCGCTCGCGCGGTGCTCGAGCCGATCGGGGTGGCGTTCGTCGTGTTGGTGGCGCTGGTGGCCGTGAAACACCTCGTGTGGGCGCTCGGCAGGTCGCTACGCGACCTCGGCAATCAGCGCACCTGACCCGCTTCGAGCGCGCGAGCGCGCAGGTCGTCGACGGCGTGGCGCAGGCCGAGTGGGTCTCGGAAGAGGGCACTGCCCGCAACGAGCACGTTGGCACCCGCAGCCGCTGCACCACCCACCGTCGTCGGCCCGATGCCGCCATCGACTTCGAGATCCACCAGGCCCGCGAGTCCGGCTGCATCGATCATCGACCGCACCTCACGAATCTTCGGCTCCATGGTGGCGATGTACTGCTGCCCCCCGAATCCCGGGTTGACGGTCATCACCAGAACGAGGTCGACGAGGTCGAGCACGTGCTGTACCGCCGACGCTGGTGTTGCCGGATTGAGCGCAACGCCGGCGGTGGCGCCGAGTGATGCGATGTTGGCCAGCGTGCGGTGGAGATGGGTGCACGCCTCCGCGTGAACAATCAGACGTGAGCATCCAGCCGCCACGTACTCCGCCGCCATCACGTCGGGTGTGAGGACCATCAGATGCGCTTCGAACGGAAGCGACGTGTGGCGGCGCGCAGCCGCGATGACCGACGGGCCGAACGTGAGGTTGGGGACGAACTGGCCGTCCATCACGTCCCACTGGATCCGGTCGACACCTGCGGCTTCGAGTTCGGCGACGGCGTGGCCGAGTTCGGCCAGGTCGACAGGGAGGACGCTCGGGGAGATCTCGATCGGGCGACGGGGGCTCGTGGTGTCGGGCACGGTTGCGAGGGTAGCCCGGCCTACGCTGACGGCCATGAGCCCGGTGCTGCGACTCCGAGTCGAACGCACCGTCGCCGGCGGAGATGGGCTCGGCCACCTCGACGACGGCCGCGTGGTGTTCGTGCCAGGCGGGCTGCCCGACGAAGACATCGCCGTCCGGCTCGTGCAGTCGAAGAAGGACTTCGCGCGCGGAGAGCTCGTCGAGGTGCTCGCTGCGTCACCCGCGCGGGTCGCGCCGCCGTGCCCGATGCTCCTCCAGGGCTGCGGAGGCTGCGACTGGCAGCACGTGACACCGGTCGAGCAGTTGGCGTTGAAGGTGGCGATCGTTCGAGAGGCGCTGCGCCGAACAGGGCGCCTTCCCGACGCCGAGGTGCTCGCTGGCGCGGGTGTCTCACCGTGGGCGTACCGGACCTCGATGCGTTGTTCGGTCGATCCGCTCGGTCGCCTCGCTCTTCGACGAGCCCGCTCGCATGATGACGTTCCCGTGGCGGGCTGCCTCGTCGCACATCCGCTCCTCGCGTCGCTCCTCGGCGACCTCGTGCTCGGCGCCGTCGATGAGGTGTCGGTTCGGGTGAGCGCCGCGACCGGGGAGCGGACGGCGTGGTGGACGCCCGAGGCGGTGCTGGCCCGATCGGTCCCCGCCGACGCGCAGATCGGCGCGGCCGCGTCGCTCGTCGAGCATGTTGCCGGGGTGCCGCTGCGTGTGAGTGCTCCGTCGTTCTTCCAGTCCGGTCCGGAAGCCGCGGCGCTGCTCGTCGATGCCGTTCGGGTGGCGGGCGGCGACGAGTTGGTCGGCGCACGATCGGTGCTCGATGCGTATGGCGGCGTTGGGCTGTTCGCCGCGACCGTGGTGCCCGACGACGCCGAGGTGGTGGTCGTGGAGTCGAGCGTCACCGCATGTGCCGATGCGCGCGTGAACCTCGCCGGCCGCCGGGCGACCGTGTTCGAGGGCCCGATGGAGTCGTGGCATCCGCGCTCGGTCGACGTCGTGATCGCCGACCCAGCTCGTCAGGGTCTCGGATCAGAAGCCGTCGGGGTGCTGGCCGCGACCGGCGCGTCGGTCGTGGTGCTCGTGAGTTGCGATCCGGTAGCGATGGCACGCGATGCAGCACTGCTCGCATCCCAGGGCTACCGCCATGGCGGATCCACTGTGCTCGATCTCTTCCCCCAAACCCATCATGTCGAGGTGGTGACGCGGTTCGAGCGAGATTTCTCGACCCTTTCGTCATCCGGACCCGAAACTGCTCCGTAGAGACATCGTGCGCGACGACCTCACGTCTACCTCCGACTCCGGTTTGGTGCTGTCGTTGGCGCGTTTCGATCAGGCTGCGCTGGCGGAGGTCTACCGTCGCCACGCCGGTGCGGTGTTCGGGCTGGCGAAGCGATTGCTCGGTGATCAGGCCCGCGCGGAAGAAGTCGTCCAGGAGGTCTTCCTGAGGCTGTGGAACCAGCCGACCCGCTTCGACCCCGAACGTGGCGCGTTGCGCAGCTTTCTGCTCGCGCAGGCGCACAGCCGATCCGTCGACATCATGCGATCGGAGACGTCGCGCCGCCGTCGCGAGGAGAACGAGGCTCGTCAGACCGCAGAAGCGGGCTACGACCTGGACCGACAGGTCTGGGACATGGCGCTTGCCGGTCACGTGCGCGACGCGATGACGAAGCTGCATCCGACCGAGCGGAAGGCAGTGCACTTGGCGTACTTTGGAGGACGGACGTACCGAGAGGTCGCCGTCGAGTTGGGTGAAGCGGAGGGAACCGTGAAGAGCCGGATCAGGTCGGGATTGAAGCGTTTGCGCGCTGAACTCGCCGCGGCTGGAGTGGCGGTGGCAGACGTATGAGCGCCGCCGAACGAGACCTCGACGAACTCCTCGGGGCGTATGCTCTCGATGCCGTCGATCCGACCGAGCGACGCTTGGTCGAGGAGTACCTCCGCGTCGATCCTCGCGCCCGCCAAGAGGTCGAGGAGCACCGCGAGGTCGCCACGATGCTCGCGTGGACGAGCATGTCCGCACCCGAAGGCCTGTGGGAGCGCATCGCTGCCGGCCTCGACGAGCCTGCGCCGAAGCCCGGCGAGCAGCTCGCATCGGTGATGTCGATGGGCGAGGCGCGCCAGCGCCGGAGCCGAGTGCAACAGGTGGGCCTCTGGGCCATCGGCGCGGCTGCCGCGGCGATCGTCGCGATCGTCGTCGTACAGCTCGTGGCGGGGCCAGCCGCAAGTCCCACGCTGGCCGCGATGATGGACACTGCGAAGAGCGATCGTCGTTCGGTGACGGCGCAGCTCGTGACGTCCGACGGCTCACCCGCTGCCGAAGCCGTGATCGACAGCGATGGTCATGGCTTCCTCGCCGCAGCCTCGCTGCCGGTCCTGCCGCCGAACAAGACCTATCAGCTGTGGGGTGTCATCGGTGACAACGTGATCTCACTGGGCGTGCTCGGGAGCAATCCGGAGATTTCGATGTTCAGCGCTGGTGCACCGATCAGCACGCTCGTCGTCACGATCGAGGAGGCCGGCGGCGTGGTGTCGAACGGCAACCCCGATGGTGCCTACGTCGGCGCCGTCGGCTGAGCTGGCTCAGAGCTGGGCCGGATCAGAGCCGGGCAACGCGGCGTTCGACGCGGCGTAGGAACCGTTCGCGACCGACCTCGTCGAGTCGATCGACGTTGTAGCAAGCGATCCATCGCGTCCGACACCACCGCGAGCAGAGTACGCGCAGTGAACGGGTGACAACCCGCTTGCCGGCCTCGCCTTCGATCACGTTCACGTATTTCGGCGAGCCGTGTGTGGTGACCGCCACGATGCGCGTGATGTGCTGCAGCAGCGGCGCCAGACGGTTGGCGCCCTCGGGGAGCTCCCACGCAACGCCCTGGACGAAGACCCGGTCGATCCAGCCCTTCAGCATCGCCGGCTGGCCCGACCACCACGTCGGGTAGACGAACACGAGCGCGTCGCACCAGCGGAGCTGATCGACGTAGCGCGCGATGTCGGGCCGGAGCTCGGGCTCGGTCCGGTAGTCGGTGAGGTGCACCTGCTTGTCGTGCAGCGACAGCTCGGGCACGAAGCCGTCCGCGTAGAGATCGCTCGAGCGCACCTCGTGACCGGCGCGGTGGAGCGCGGCGAGGGTTCGATCGAACGCCGACCCGACGAGCGATGTCCGCACCGGGTGGCAGAACACCACGTAGACCTTCATCGCCAGCCCGCCATCGTCGACTCGACACGGTCGAGGAACGCAGCGCGTTCGGCGTCGGTGCGGGTGTCGAGCGCGTAGAGGCCCAACCAGGTCGTGCGCGCCCGCCAGCCGGCGCTCATCCGCAATGCACGCGTGATCGTGCGGCGGCCGTTGTCGTTGACCGCCTTCACGTACGGCAACGGCGAGCCGTAGGTGCTCACCCCTGCGATCCGCCGGAGACCTGTGAGACCAGGTCGAACCCGGTGCTGGTCGTCGAGCACGAAGCCGACGCCGGGCACCATCACGCGTTCCAACCACCCCTTCAGTACTGCGGGCAGCGAGCTCCACCACGTCGGGTAGACGAAGACGATGCCCTGCGCGCTCTGGAGGTCATCGATGTGGTCTTGCACCATCGGGTCGAGCACGGGAGTGTCCGAGTGATAGGCGACGCGTTCTTCGGCGGACATGGCAGCGCGGAATTGCTCGGCACAGAGGTCACGCACGACGACGTCGTGACCCGCCGATCGCAGGCCTCGCTCGACCCGCTCACTGATCGCGTGGCTGTAGCTGTTCGGGTCAGGGTTGGCCACCACGACGAGCACACGCATCGTTGGCGACGGTAGTTCGGGATCCCGTTCGCCGTCACATCTCCTCCTACACTCGCCGCAGTGACGGTGGAGGCGGTCGACGTTGATGCGCCACCCGCGCGCGGCCGACTGTTCGCCTACCTGCTCGCGTTCGTACTGCTCGGCATCGGCCTCAGCGCAGGCGGGCCCGCGCTCGTCCATATCCGTGACCGCGCCGGGGTGGGCGTCGGTCTCAGCGGGCTGGTGCTCGGCGGGCAGGCGATCGGCTACATCGCCGGGTCGCTGGCATCAGGGGGTCTGTACGATCGCGGCCACGGCCACCGCGCGCTGGTCGCCGGCGCATGCGGCATGGCGCTCGCACTCGGTGCGGCGTCGCTGGTCACGTCGCTCGCTGCGGTGACGCTCGCGTTCGTTGCCGTGGGCGCCGCTGCGGCGATGGTCGACGTCGGCGGCAACACGATGGTGGTGTGGGGCCGGTCGTCGAAGGACGTCGGATCGTCGCTGAATGCGCTCCACCTGTGCTTCGGCATCGGCGCGCTCACCACACCGTTGCTCGTGACGCTGAGTGTCGATCGCACCGACAGCTTCTGGCTCGTCGCACTCGCGCTTGGAGCCGGCACGTTGGTGCTGTGGGCGATGTTGCGTGGTGTCACGACACCGCATCGGGCGCCGGTCGCACGATCAACTCCAGCGACGCCTGCAACGCCTGTGACGCCCGCGCCCGTCCCGTCGCGGCGGCTCCTCGCGATCGTGGCGTTGTTCTTCTTCCTCTACGTCGGCTCCGAGGGAACGATGGCGGGTTGGGTCGCAACGTACGGCGACGAACTCGAACTCGGTGGACCCGGTGCCGCGAGCTGGCTGGCGTCGACCTTCTTCGCGGGCTTCACGCTCGGACGGGTCGTTGCGGTGGTGATCGCACGTCGCCTCACGGCGACCACGTTGCTCATCGGGTCGTGCCTCGGCTCGATGGTCGCCGCGTTCGCGCTCGCCGCAACCGATCACCGATCGGGAGCGGTGTGGGTCGGCACTGCTGCGTTCGGGTTCTTCCTCGGACCGCAGTACGCGTCGATGATGGCGGTGGGCGATCAGCGTCTCCGACTGAGCGGCTCCTGGACGTCGCTCATCATCGCGGCCTCGGGCGTCGGCGGGCTGCTGCTGCCGGTGGGCACCGGCTGGGTGCTCGATCGGCGCGGTGCCACCGCGTTGCCGTGGGCTCTGTTGGTCGCGAGCATCGCGACCACCACCGTGGCCGCGCTCGTCGTCAGCGCACGGCCAGGCGGTCGAGTAGCCGGTCGCGCACGGACGGCCACTCCGACGGGATGATCGAGTAGACCGCGGTGTTGCGTGGCGCGCCTCCCACCGACTGATGACCCATCCCGAATCGATGGTTGCGCAGGATCCCGTCGAGCGATGCGCCGAGCTTCTCGATCGCACGCCGGCTCTGGGCGTTGCGCTCGTCGGTGGCGATGGCGACGCGGGCGACATCCCACACCTCGAACGCGTGGGTGAGCAGAAGGAGCTTCGCCTCCGGGTTGATCGCCGTGCCCTGTGCGTCGGCTGCAAGCCACGTGCCACCGATCTCGACCTCTGCCGGTACCGACCGAGTCGGCCACCACCGGAGGTCCATCAACCGGGTGCATCCGACGAGCGAGTCATCGGAGCGGCGCCGCTGCACGAACGGCATCACCGTGTCACGTTGGGCTTCGGCAAGCAGGCCGTCGATGTAGGCCTCCATCGATGCGACGTCGGCCGGCACGCCGGTGAATCCGTAGGTGGAGCGTTCCCGGTTCGCCGCACCTGACAGTGCGGACGCATGCTCGTGCCGAAGTGGTTCGAGGCTGACGTGGGTGCCCGTGAGGGCGAGCGGTTCGAGGCGCATCGGCCGACAGCATGGCACTACCGTCGCTCGCCATGCGCGTCGTTTCCTGCTCCTCGTTCGGTCCGCTGTCCGGCCTCACGATCGAGGATCGACCTGCCCACCCGCTGTTCCCCGGATGCGTTCGCATCGAGGTCGCGGCGGCGGGTGTCAACTACGTCGATGGCTTGATCGTGCAGGGTCGCTACCAGATCAAGCCGCCCGTTCCGTTCGTGCCTGGGTTCGAGGTGGCGGGTCGTGTCGTCGAGATCGCCAATGACATCAAGGGCTTCACGATCGGTGAGCGCGTGTTCGCGAGTGTCGGTTTCGGCGGGTTCGCCGACGAGGTCGTCGTCGATGCGCGACGGGTCACGGCAACACCCGACTCGCTCACGGACGGTCAGGCCGCGACGTTCGTGCAGAGCTACTGCACCGCGTGGTTCGCGCTCCACCATCGAGCCCACGCCCGGCCCGGGCAGAGCCTCTTGGTGCTCGGAGCCGGCGGTGGGGTGGGTCTCGCCGCGGTCGACCTCGGGGTGTCGATGGGGCTCACGGTGTTCGCCGCTGCATCGAGCGCCGAGAAGCGGGCGATCGCCAGCGCGAGGGGTGCAATCGCCACCATCGACCCCGGCACCGAGGATGTCAAGGATCGTGCGCGTCAGCTCGACGCCGAGCACGGTGGTGACGGTGCCGGTGTCGATCTCGTGTACGACCCGGTTGGCGGTGAGGTGGGGGAGCAGGCCCTGCGCGCACTGCGCGAGGACGGCCAACTGTTGGTGATCGGGTTCACGTCGGGCTCGATCCCGCAGCTCCCCGCGAATCAGATCCTGCTGCGCAATCGTCGGGTCACGGGCGTCGACTGGGGTGCGTGGTCGGCCAAGGAGCCGGCCGCCAACCAGGCGATGCTCGGCGAGATCGTCGCAGCGATCGATGCCGGCACGCTGCACCCGGTGGAGCCGACGGCGTACCCATTCGAGGATGCTGCCCGAGCCCTGGAGGATCAGCTCGAACGCCGCGTGGTCGGCAAGACGGTCATCCTCCCGCAAG
>JBMOFX010000109.1:0-8950 GCA_049318665.1 Ilumatobacteraceae bacterium
AACTGCGTCGATCCCGGCGCGCTGTGCGGCGAGCACCGCCTCGTACACCTCATGTTGCAGCGCCGTCGGCTCGCCAACCACGAACGTTCGCGTCATGTCGCTGTGGTAGCCGTCGACGAGCGCTCCGACATCGATGATCACCGTGTGCCCCGCCTCGATCACCGTCTTCGTCGGCCGATGATGCGGCAACGGGGCGTTCGCCGGGCCCGTTGCAACGATGGTCTCATAGCTCGGACCATCTGCCCCCAGCTCACGCATGACCCGCTCGAGATCGTTACGGATGGACACTTCGGTCGCGCCGGGCATGATCGACGGCGCCACCATCGCGAGCGCTGCGTCCGCAATCCGACAGGCCTCGGCAATCCGCTCGATCTCTGCGACGTCCTTGCACCGCCGCCCTGCCTCGACGATGCCCGCCACCCCGACGAGCTCACCGTTGACCGCAGCGCCGAGTTGCACGTACCGCTGATGCGTCGTGTGCGCCGACTCGAAGCCGACCCGGCCGTTGGTCTCGAGGGAGTCGATAGCCAAGGACAGGAGTTCGGACGAGGTGTGCGCCACCCGCACCTCAGCGTCACAACCTGCGGCGGAGAGTTGGCGCTCCGCCTGCGCGCCGTACCGCCCATCAGTGACGAGGACGACTCGATCCGATTGGAGGACCACCATGGCGTTGGAACCGGTGAACCCGGTCAGCCAGCGAATGTTCGTCGGGTCACCCACCAGCAGTGCGTCGAGGTCACCCAAGCGATCCTGCGTCGCGCGAACGCGCTGATCCACGCGAATCGGCATCACGGCAGGATGATCCGCGCCACGGCATCGACAGCGAGTTCGTAGCCGTGCATCCCGAGGCCGACGATCGACCCGGTGGCCACAGGCGACACCACGCTCGTGTGTCGCCACAGCTCCCGAGCGTTCGGGTTCGAGATATGGACTTCGAGCACCGGCCCGTCGAACGTCGCGAGCGCATCGTGCAGGCTCCACGCATAGTGGGTGAACGCGCCCGGGTTGATGATGATCGCTGCCGCCTTGCCGCGTGCAGCGTGGATCGCGTCGACGAGCACACCCTCGTGATTCGTCTGGAGCGCCTCGACGTCCATCCCGTGGCGGGCAGCTGCACGCCGGACCGTCTCGACGTAGTCGTCGAGCGTGGCGGTGCCGTACACGGTCGGCTCGCGCTGACCCAGCAGATTCAGGTTCGGGCCGTGCAAGAGGGAGATCAGCGCCACGACCACATCGTGCCACGTGATGGAGCCGCGCCCCGGTCTACGGCCGTGGCAGTCGGTAGAGCACGTGACGTCGACCTGCCCAGTCGGGCAGCAGCGGATGGTCGAAGTCGTCGTTCGGGTCGCGGCGCATACCAAGGCGCTCCATCACCGCCCTCGACCGCACGTTGCCAGCGCTGGTGAAGCTGACGATCTCGCCAAGCGGGCCGTCGATCGATGCGAATCCCCACGAGATCGCGTCTCGCGCCGCTTCGGTTGCGTAGCCATGACCCCACGCCGCGCGGGCAAGCCGCCAGCCGACTTCGACGCATGGCGTGAAGTGCTCCGTCCACGATGGGGCCGAGAGCCCCACGAAGCCGATGAAATCAGCGGACTCGGTGACCTCCACCGCCCAGAGTCCGTAGCCTCGCTCGCTCCACGATGCTTGCATGCGGTCGACCATCTCGCTGCTCTGAGCTGCGGTGAGCGTGGACGGGAAGTGCTCCATCACGACCGGATCGGCGTTGAGCGCCGCGTACGGCGCTCGGTCGGTGTCGCACCAGGCTCGAAGGGTGAGCCGATCGGTGTGGAGCACGGGCACCATGCGGTGAACCGTATCGACTCGATGCGCGTCGGTCAGCCGATGTGAGCCAACGGTGCTTGCTCGTGGCGTCGTGCCGCGGGGTACCGACCCGAGTTCAACCAGACGAGGAATCGGTCGAACGGCAACGGCGGCGACAGCTCGTAGCCCTGCGCCAGTTCGCAACCGAGGGAGCGAAGGCGTTCAAGCGTGGCCTGATCCTCGACACCCTCAGCAGCGACCTTCATACCGAGGTTGTGGCCGAGATCGATCGTCGAGCGGACGATCACCTCGTCACGTTCGTCGAGGAGCATGTTGGTGACGAAGCTCCGATCGACCTTGAGTTCGGTGGCCGGCAGGGATCGGAGATACGACAGCGACGAGAAACCCGTGCCGAAGTCGTCGATCGACAGGTGGACGCCCAAGCCGCGGAGCCCCTCGACGGTCTCCATCGAGCGTGAGCCATCGGCCAGCAAGGCAGTCTCGGTGATCTCGAGGGTGAGTTGATCGGGTTGCACTCTGTTGTCACGCAGGATCCGCTCGACTCGGCCGACGATGGTCTCGTCGAGCAGGTCCATCGTCGAGAGGTTCACCGACACCGAAAGATCGAACCCGAGGTCGTCGAGCAACCGAATGGTGCTCACGCTCTTGCGGAGGATCTGGTTCGTCACCATCGTGATGAGACCGGTCGTCTCGGCAAGATGGATGAAGTCGAGCGGGGGCACCATCCCTCGCGTCGGGTGACGCCATCGCACGAGCGCTTCGGCGCCGACGACGGTGCGAGTGACGAGGTCGAGCTTGGGTTGGTAGAAGGCCTCGATGTCCTGGTGCTCCAAGGCGGAGCGCAGGTCGGACAGCAGCGACAGGCGCTCGGGCGTGCGCCGGTCGATCTCGCCGCGGTACACCTCGACGCTCGTGTGGTGACTCTTCGCCCAGTGCATCGCCATCTCGGCGCGCCGCAGCATCGAGGCGGCGTTGATCGCAGGAGTCGAGCAGACCGCCACACCGACGCTGAGCGTCACCACGATGTCGAACTCGTCGAGCACGAACGCGGTGTTCGCGCTGTCGGCGATCTTGAGTGCGATTCGTTCGGCCTCTGCCGGTTCGGTGACCTCGAGCACCAGGGCGAACTCGTCGCCACCCATGCGGGCACGAATGGCGGACTCGCCGACCACGTCGCCGAGCCGCTTCGCGAGATCGACGAGCAACTTGTCGCCCGCCTGGTGTCCGAGCGTGGAGTTCACGTCGCGGAACTGGTCGACCTCGAACAACACGACGGCAACCCGATCGGTCGGGTCGCTGCTGTCGAGCACCTCCTCGAGCAGCCGCTCGAAGTGCGTTCTGTTGACAAGACCGGTGAGCGGGTCGTGCCACGCTTCGTGCTCGATCTGCTCGTGGAGGCGAGCATTGCGCAAGGCGAGTCCGACGCGGTCGGCGATGGCGCTGGCGCGGATGGCGTCGCCGTCGTCGAACCGATCGGACACACCGACCCGCTCACCGACGACGAACACACCGATGATGCCGTCCTCGTCGTGCACGGTGCTCACGATCCGGTTCGTGAAGGCTCCCGACGTCGTGATCCCAGCTTCGCGAAGGCTTCGCTCGTCGACCAGCGACGAACCTTGCTGAGACGTCCATGCTGCCCACCGCTCGTCGTGCGCCGACGTCGGCAGGTCTTCGAACACGTCACCCACCGAGACGACGTGCACCGCGTCCGGCCCCTCGGCGCCATCGGCACCGAACAATACGAGCGACACCCGAGTGACGCGGAGCAGACGCTGCACCTCGTCGATGGCGAACGACGCGACCTCGGCACGATGCAGCGAGCGGCCCACCACGCCAGACAGGCGATGCATCTCTTCGAGATCTCGCAGCCGTTGCGCCGTCCGTCCGTGCAGGCGAAGCATGTGCCACAAGAGGCCGAACACCATCAGCGGCAGCGGCAGCAGATACGGGAAGTAGAGCGCGGTTGCCACCGCAGCGACCGACAGGCCAGCGGTCATCACTGGGACGATCGTCATCTTCAACTCGTGCAACAGAAGACGGAAGAACCCGCCCTCGAAGAACGAGATCGCCAGAATCGTGAGACAGGAGCCGAGGAGGGTGACGGTCACCAACGTGAGCCCCAGCCAGAGGAAGTCCGTCCCGGCCAGCTTGCCGTTGTCGAGTTCGATCGTGTGGAACGCGGCGTAGCCGATCGCCAACTCGAACGAGAAGACCCCGGCGTTGAACAACAACTTGTACCAAGTCGAACGCCAGACGAGCGCCACGACGAGGAGGCCGCCGATCAAACGCGCGGCCACCGCCCAGTGCAGCGGGAAGAACACGAGCGCGAACGCCGTCGGAAGTTCCATGACGGTGTAGGTGAACGCTTCCTTGCGGTACTCGACGAAGAACACCAGCCGCTCCACGGCCGCGTAGCCGAGGATCAGGAAGGGCAACGTCCACCAGGGGACGGGCACCAGCGCGTGGTGAAGAGCCGGCTGTTGGATGATGAACGCCGCTGCGCCAGCGAGAACCGAGCCGACCCCGGCAACGGCTGCCAGGGCTCGGCGGTCGGCGAAGGGGTCCGTGGGCTCCACGGCCACGTCCACAACTGCCGGATCCCCCGCACGCTGCTCCATCAGGAGAGGTATCGGGGGATCCGGGGTTGATCTTGAGTTTGTTTACCGAGGGTGTTGCCCGTCGGGCATGCCGCTCACGACCAGGCGGCATCCGTCCAGCGAGAGCCTGTCCACCCGGCGTCGGTCCAGCGGCTGCCGGTCCATCGCGAGCCGTCCCAGGTCACACTCGTCCAGGAGGCATCAGTCCAGCGGGAGCCCGTCCAGCGGGATCCGGTCCACGAGCCGCTCGTCCAGGCATCACCCGTCCAGCTTCCAGAGGTGAACGACATGCCGGTCCAGCGGGATCCGGTCCAGCGGGATCCGGTCCACGAGCCGGAGGTCCAGCGCGATCCCAGCCAGCTGCTCGCTGTCCAGCGCGAGCCGTCCCAGTTGCCTGCCGTCCAACGCGACCCGGTCCAGCGACTGCCGTTCCACGGCGCACCGGTGACGGTGACCTCGCCCGAGAGGATCTGACCGTTGATGACGACCCGCGTGTCTCCGCGGGCTTGATCGAGCGAACCGGACCCGTTCGACACGGCCCAGGTCTGCCTCGCGGCACTGGCCTTCGGCGCTTGTGTCGCAAGGGCGTCGTCGATCTGCAGCAGACCTTCGCCCGAGAACCGGTCATTTATCGGCCTGATGAACTCCTTGTTGGCCGAGCTACGCAGGATCGCCTTCACCTGGTCGGGCGTCAACGTCGGCCGGGCGCTCAGCAGCAGGGCCACCGCGCCAGCGGTGACGGCGGTCGCTTGTGAGCTGCCGCTGCCCTTGAACAACGCCGGGCTGACGTAGCCCTCCGAGTGCTCGACGTCGATACGGCTGCCGGGGGCCCGGAGGCTCACGATGGAGGTACCCGGCGCGGTGAGGTCAGGGTTGCGCGTCCCGTCACCGCTGGTCGCCCACTGGGGAACCTTCCACGAGCCATTGTTCTTGAGCTCCGCTGCCGCAACGGCGATCACGTAGGGGTCGTTGGCCGGAGTCCCGAGCAGGCGAGCACCGCGACCGTCGTTGCCGGCGGCGACCACCACGACGATGCCGGCGAACCACGCACGCTCGACCGCGGCCGTGACCGGATCGGTGTTGTAGGGCAGGTACGAGCCGCTGCCGTACGACAGGCTGATCACCCGGATGTTGTAGAGCGAGGCGTTCTCGACGACCCAGTCGATGCCGGCGATGACCTGCGTGACGTCGACCGCACCGCTGTTGTCGCCGACTTTCACGGAGATGATGCTCGCGTCGGGAGCGACGCCGAGGAACCAACCCGGGTTGTTCTTCGCCCTCGACGGGTCTGCCCCTGGGTCGCGGCCGGCGATGATGCCCGCCATGTGCGTGCCGTGACCGAAGGTGTCGCGGAACTGTGCCTGCGGCACTGCGGCCTCACCAGTGAGATCGACGAGCGCTGTTACCTTCGTCGCGCCCTGCAGGGGTGCAACATCGGCAACGCCTGTGTCGATCACGGCCACGCCGATGCCTTGGCCCGTGAAGCCCTTCTTCCAGAGCGACCGCGCCCCGATCTGATCGACCACGTTGTAAAGCGAGCCATTGGTCAGCGCGACGCCAGCAGCAGATTCGAGTCGGGGACGCGGCGTCTGCGCGCTCGCGGACCCCGCTGCCGAACCGATACCGACGGTGGCGACCAGTGCGAGCAGACCTGCCCGCCAGATGACGCCTCGCCGATGCTTCTCTCCGTACACGTTGCTCATGTCCGCACCTTTCGTCCGTGGTGTGCAGCGTTAACAGTTCAGCCGGGGGCACGCCGATGCGCCGACCTTGTGAACAACATGAGCTTCTTGCCGTCTGGCTGAAGGATGGGCCGAATGACCTACCCGCTGGCGACCGAATGCGTCACCGACGGTGAGCGGTCGCCGCCATCCGTGACAGTGCCGCCGCAGCCGCAACTGGCGACACACCGGCGACGACCTCGAGCCCGCGTTCGCCATCGAGGACGAAGGTCAAGCCGGTGAGGGCCTTCTTGTCGCGCTGCATGAGGTCGACGAGTCGCTCGTGATCGACCTCCGCAGGAAGCCGGGTGTCGAGCTCGTACGCCCCGCCGACCACTCGATAGTGCTCGGCGACGCGATCGTCGTCGATGCGTCCGAGCTCATGGGCGACGTGTGCGGCGTAGAGCAGGCCGAGTGCCACGGCTTCCCCATGGGCGAGCAGGTGGCCGGTCTCGATTTCGAGTGCGTGCGCGAGGGTGTGGCCGTAGTTGAGCAGCGCTCGGCGCCCACCTTCACGTTCGTCGGACGCCACCACGTCCGCCTTGATCTGGACGCATCGGGCGATCCGATCGACCTCGTTCATCGCGAGGAGGTCATCTCCCGTGAGGAAGTGGTACTTCGCCATCTCGCCCAGTCCGCATCGGCGTTCCCGGAGCGGCAGCGTCGACAGGGCATCGAGATCACACACGACGCCGACGGGCTGCCAGAACGCTCCGATCAGGTTCTTGCCCCCATCGCCATTGCTCGCCGGGATGTTGACGCCCGTCTTGCCGCCGATCGCTGCATCGACCATGGCGAGCAGCGTGGTGGCCACATGGACCACCGGGACGCCGCGATGCCACACGGAAGCGGCGAAGCCAGCGACGTCGGTGACCATGCCGCCGCCGACGCCGATCACCACGTCGTTGCGAGTGATGCCGGCGCGGGCGAACCCACGGCACAGCGACTCGATCGCGCCGAGGTGCTTGTGCTCTTCGCCGGTGCCGATGTGGAACACGTCGAATGGAACACCGGGATCGATCTCGAGTGGGATGCCGGGTTGGGTGACGACGGCGGCTCGTTTGGCCGCCGGCGGCATGAGGGTTGCCAGTTCATGGCGGGCCCCATGACCGACGAGGACGTCGTACGAGCGATCCGCCAACGGCACGCGGACAGTGCGCAGATCGCTCATCGCAGGATCGCCTCGACCACCTCGTGGGGGGATCGCCCCTCGGATGAAACCACCTGATCGGCCACTTCGCGGTACAGCGGCTCCCGAGCCTCGTGCATACGGCGCAACGTACCTGCCGCGTCCCCGTCGAGCAGCGGACGGTGCTGTCCCGATCGAACCCGATCGACCAGCACGGCCGGGTCGGCGACAAGCCACACGACTCGAATCGACGGGTCGGCCAGGAGCGTGCGATTCTCCGGCCGGAGCACCGCACCACCTGCGGCGGCGATCACCGCCGGAGTGGGCGAGGCCAACGCCTCCTGCAACACCGATGTCTCCAACGCCCGAAAGGCATCCTCACCATCGGACTCGAAGATCTCGCGCACCGTCCGACCTGTCGACGCCTCGATCACTGCGTCGCTGTCGACGACCGGCCGGCCGAGGCGCTCACCGAGCAAGCGGGCCACGGTGGACTTGCCGCTCCCCATGAGCCCGACGAGCACAACGTGCTGGTCGTTGCGAATCACGTCGACCGCAGCGAGGCCTCGAACGCGCGGGCGTTCCGGACGAACTCGGTGACGCTGTCGCCACCGAACTTGCGCTGCGCCTCCGCGGCGAGGACGAGCGCCACCATCGTCTCGGCGACAACACCCATCGCTGGCACGGCGGTGACGTCCGTGCGCTCCTTGAAGCTGACGGTCGACTCCTTGGTGACGACATCGACCGTCTTCAGCGTCGGGCGATTGAGCGTCGCAAGCGGCTTCATCGCCGCGCGCACGACCAGCAGTTCTCCGGTGGACATGCCGCCCTCGGTCCCACCGGCCAGCGTGGTCTCGCGGCGGTAGTCGTCGGCCTCGGGGTCCCACGCGATGGCGTCGTGCGCGTCGCTGCCCCGGCGGCCGGCCACCTCGAAACCATCGCCGATCTCGACGCCCTTCACCGCCTGGATGCTCATGATCGCCTGGGCGAGCAGGGCGTCGAGCTTGCGATCCCAGTGCACATGGCTGCCGAGGCCGATCGGTACGCCATAGCCCAGCACTTCGACGATGCCACCGAGCGAGTCGCCGTCCTTCGCCGCCGCCTTCACCTCGGCGATCATCGCCTGCTCAGCGTCGACGTCGAAGCAACGCACGGGCGACTCGTCGACGCGTGCCAGATCCGCCATCGCGGGGCGACCGGTTCCGGTGGCGCGGGCCGGGCCCATCTGGATCACGTGCGACAGGATCTCGCAGTCGAGCGTCGACAGCAGCTTCTTCGCCACCGCGCCGGCCGCGACTCGTGCAGCTGTCTCGCGAGCACTGGCTCGTTCGAGCACGTCACGCGCGTCGGTGAAGCCGTATTTCTGCATGCCGACGAGATCGGCGTGGCCGGGGCGGACCTGGGTGAGCGGATCCTTCGTGACGCCCGGGGCGGGCGACATCTCCTCGTGCCACTTGTCGCTGCGGAACCACTCGCTGTTCTTGATCTCGATCGCCACCGGCGACCCGAGGGTCCGGCCATGACGCACGCCGCCGACCAGGGTGAGCTCGTCCTGCTCGAACTTCTGTCGTGGCCCACGTCCGTACCCCAGACGACGCCGAGCCATCTCGGCCTGGATCTCCTCGACCGTGATGTCGAGCCCGGCGGGCAGACCCTCGATGATGACGACGAGGGCCTGGCCGTGCGATTCGCCGGCGGTGAGGTAGCGCAACACG